>NZ_JACVVI010000030.1:0-24505 GCF_016658625.1 Pantoea sp. S62
AGTGGTCATCAGAAACGCGGTAGCCTCCTGCTGACGGTTATCCAGCCCCAGTTTGCCGGCCGTCATCAGCGTGGAAAGGGCAGCCCCTTCTGCTGACAGCGCCCGCTCCAGCGCGGCCTTTCCCTGTGCAGAAACGTTGGCGGACATACTTCTTTCCAGCTGCTCACGCTTCTGAATATAGGCATCACGCTGGGAAACCAGTCGCTGCCACTCCGGCTGCATTTGTGCCGGGTCGGACAGCAGGGCCAGGTTGCGCACGGCAATCGCCATGTCGCGGACGCCGCCCCGCATGTCCAGCACCAGTACAAAGCGCTTCATCTTTACATCAACGGTATCATTCATGCCCTCTTTGGCCTGCCAGAGTGCGTGAACAGCAATGCCAGTGCACAGGATAAAGAGCAGTATCAGAAGCCCGAATCCAGCTCCCAGTCGTGTGGCAATTTTCATTGGGCTATGTCCCTTCAGGTGATTGTTGTATGGCGCCATCCAGAAACTTTATCGGCATGAAACGACATAACAGCAGAGGACGCGAGTAAATTAAATTGAGCGCAATTTAATTGATGCCAGCTTTTAATTAACTGAAACACCAGATGAGGCTGACTGAGGGAGAAAGGAAAGAACTCAAATGTCAGGGGATTACTTATACGATGGAGTGACGGACTGGGCATGCCATGAAAGCATCGACCGCTACTGGCACAAAGCGGACTAACGGCCGGCTGATGTCCGCTATGAGCGAAGAGCGGACAAAGTTTATGAAAAAATTACAGCAACTTTCCCTTAGTTACCATAATACTGATGACTCAGTGAGTAGTACTCAGGCCGATCAGGAGATAAAGAGCCAGTATCCCTGCAATGGTGCAGATGACAATGCGCCGTTCAAAGCGATTTGTTCCGGACATTTCAGCCACCTTCGCTATCCAGCCTTGCGGACATCAGCATCAGCTGCTCCAGGGTTGTCGTGGCACCGCCGCAAACAATCACCAGAACATTACTGAACGGATCCAAAACGGTTTTTTCCCCATAAACGCATGCCAGCGCAGCTCCGCACGCAGGCTCAGTCACTACTCTGTGATCATCGGCAAACTGAAGGCAGGCCCTGATGGCGCTTGCATCCGTTACCCTTTCGCTTACCACTGGCCGGGAAAGACTATACTCAACCGCTTTGTTGCAAACCCGCTTAGCACCCAGAGAGGTTGCAACCGTGCTGATAGCCTCAATCTCCACGGATTGACCGGCATTAGCCGCGGCATGGAATGAAGCGGCGCCTTCTGTTTCCACTGCGATTACAGGCGCGTCACCCAGGCCATTTCGCTCAAGACCTTCCATGACGCCGCACATCAGACCACCGCCGCCGACAGATAAAACAACGGCATCGGGACGTACTCCGGCAGCAACCACCTCATCAATCATAGTGGCATGACCCTTCCACAGAAGAGGATCATCGAAAGGATGGATGAAAGCATCCGTATCTCCCACCATCGTACAGGCGAGCTGATTGGCCTCCTGCCAGGAGCTTCCATGAACAACGACTCTGGCCTGTTCAAGGCGCAGCAAATCTATTGCGCGCTTTGAAGTGGTTTCCGGCACGACCACTGTGACAGGGACTCCAAGTATGCGGCCTGCATAGGCAACAGCCAGCCCGGCATTCCCCCCGGACGAGGAGATAAAACTCCGCGCCCCATTTAGATAGTACTCCTGGCACGCAAGGCCCACTCCCCGAATCTTGAACGAGCCGGATGGCTGCAGTGCATCCATTTTAAGCCAGACGTTACGCCCGGCTGTCTGGCTCATAGGCCGGGAGCTAATCAGTGGGGTATTGATATGTAATTGCATGTTGTCCTGCCCGCAGGTTAGTAATGTTCGTCATCGCGATGCGGCTTTCCCGCGAGCGCCTGAACCTCAATTTCCACGTCCAGATCAAATGCCAGGCTACAGCTGACAACAGAACGGGATGGAAATCCGTTTTTAAACCACTTCGCGTAGGCACGATTGAATTCAGCAAAATGTTTCATATCTGAAAGCCATACGGTGACTTTAAATATATTGTCAAAGTCCGAACTCATCCCTTCAAGCGTCTTCGATATGTTGCCAAGAACTGTGTCAGTCTGGGCGGCTATATCGCCGTATACAGGCTCGGCCTGTGCCGTCATGGAAACCTGGCCCGACAGATACAGGATGCCGTTTACCTCCGTAGCGGTGGCAAAAGGAAACGGGAGAGTGCTGCTGTAACGTCCGATTGCTTCATTCATTAATTTCTTATCCTTACCCTGCCTGCACGGCAGCAGAAGCGAATAAGTTATCAACATAAAGTTGAATTATCAACATTGTGTTTAATGAATGGTATGCTAATGAGTAAATGGAAGTAAGATACTGGAAAAGCGACCGGGTCAGGTCCTTTTGTAAAGGTCTCAGCAATCTGTTTATATATCCGCCCCATTTTTAAACCAGAGCTCTCATATGTCAGAAAAACATACAAAGAACAGCCTTATTAGCGAGCTGAGCGCTGTTATGGAGGCACTTTCTTCTGTAACCGGACAGCAGTTGGAAGTCGTGCTGCACGATTTGGAACGCCCTGAAGCGTCAGTACTCAGGATCGTTAATGGTCACGTTTCCGGCAGGCAGGTCGGCAGCTCTCTTCTTGAAGGCCCTGAAAATGATATGGGGTTTACGGGACTTCTCGGGCAGGAAACCGCTCAGAAGAAACCCGGTCCCACCGTATTAACTAACTACAGTACAGTCGGTCCGCAGGGCAAACCACTGCGCAGCTCGACAGTACTCTTCAGGGATGAAAGCGGAAAGGCCACTCTGTCACTGTGCTTTAATGCCGACTACAGCGAGGTGAACACGGCCAGTGAAGCGCTGTCGCGCCTGCTGCCGTCACAGGCAACTGCAGCCGAGAATGGCGAATCCGGACTTGAGGCAAAAATGGATGAAATTATCCGCGCCTGCATTCCGCCTTCCGGGCAGTTAAGGGTTGGCGCAACAAAAAAAGACAAGGTCGAGATTGTCCGCCTGATGCAGGAAAAAGGGCTTTTTATAGTGCGTGGCGGTGTGGAAATGGCTGCCAGAGTGCTCGGCGTAACCCGGTACACTGTCTACAACTATCTCGATGAAATAAAAAAGACTCCGCAGCCCTGAAGGCCGCTCCTGGATTGATTGCAGTAAAAAAAAAAGCGGGAGCGCATAAGATAGCAGCTCAGTTTTGATGGATGGGTATGTCCGCTTCTGGCACAAAGCGGATATTCAGCCCGGTTATTTCCTGCCTCCTTGCAGCGAATGCTGCTGGTAAGTACTAGACAGACTGTTCCTGAATGCCGCTTCAGCGGCATGGAGGCGCCAGATGTTCTCACTGCAGGGTACAGTGGTCAGACGGCGCCGTACGCCCGGCGCAGCCGGTTACGCCCTGATATATGGCGCTACCCTCCCCTTCCTGCTAAGCCAGACGGTCTCAAAGCGACGATTAAGCCAGTCTAATCCCGCAGCCCCGGTGAGCGGGCTGTACGGCGCAGAGCGACGTACAGGGCGTGATTTCCGGGGTCTTAGGTTTACTGTTCACTATGAACAGTAAAACTTAGAGGATTAGTTACACCATCCATTACAGCCACTCCTGTTCCGGCCCGATGGGCCGGGGCGGGGGCGGCCTGTCAATGGGCACTCGGAGTTTCAGGACGGCTCCGGTTCTGGCTGAGAGGGGCTTGAAGGTTCAGGCCGGCTATGATGTGGTTGTATAACTTCAATAAGAGTGTTGTAACTAATGGCTTTATCCTGCCCGCTACCGGCGGGAGCTACTTCAGATTCTGAGCGGCGCGGTCGCCTGCGGCAGCTGCAAGCGAAGGCCTTATTTATCCTCAGAATGGCCGGACTGAAAACCTTATTTTTTTTGATTATTTCTTTACTGACCAGAGGTCAGGAATGTCTTGCGGGTAACTTCAGACTCAAGTGCAGGTAAGGTTAACTTTCCGATTGCGGGTAAATGTGAGTAAAAAAAGACGGCCCATGAAAAAGCGGTATTTATGTCGTCTCAGAGGGGGAAATAACGTGGCTGCAGGGAGGAAAACAGGGCATTCGGTACGCGGCACAAACAACTTTACCGCCAGTCAAGGCGGTTAATATCGTGCGTGGAAACGTCAGTGAACGACGTCGGGAGGTGCCGGCTCGTAGCCGAGGCCCAGCTCCAGCTGGTTAAGATGCTGCCACACCAGGCGATCGAAACTCTCAGCGTCGAGGCTGATGAGTTCATGGTTCGGCCGCGTGCGGATGAGCCAGCTGGCCATCGTGCTGCGCCGTTCATCGAGCGGCAGCTTGCCCAGCTTATTGCGCCTTTTCTCCCGTACGGCCTTTTCGCGCCGGCTCAGTAGCGTCGCTATACGGGCTTTTTCATACCAGCGCCGGCGGGCGGCCCGGACGGAGTCACGCGTACCGGATTCGAGAATACCTTCCTCTTCAGCCTCGATGCGCTGATTTCGCTGAAGCAGCAGCTTATCCATGTTAACGCCGCATAGCTGCCAGAAACGCTCCGTTAGAATGATATGCCGGGGCATCCAGTACTCTTCAACCGGGTCCCATTCCAGGTCAGGCATTTCAATCAGGCCAAACCTGACCAGCTCCGGGAACAGCCGCGACAGCCGGCAGGGTTCTACCCGGGTTTCGGGGATGACATGGCCATCACTGTCTTTCGGGCTGAGTTCACCGGCAAGTCGGCTGACATTAACAGTCACAACCCAGGTGGCCATGTCGGCACGCTGAACAAGCAGAGGGAATATTGCATCGATAAGCGCACGCCGTTCCGGCCGGAAGTGCCGATCACGACCCGCAGCTTTACGGTAATGGGTGAAGTAAGGATGGAGTGACGGCCGGAAACGCAGCTTCCACTTACCGCTGGCCTTCTCTTTGACGACCAGACGACGCATGGCATGGCCAAATTCACCCGGAAGCGGACGATAGCCGTCAGGTGCGAACCACTGCGGATCAGGACATTTGCAGGTGACATCATGATCGCCGCGGCGACGTCTGTCATTTTCTAAAGTCGGGCGGTTTAACCCGATTAAAATCTGGTCATTCAGCCTGTCCCGTACTTATGGCGGACAGGGGTTGTCTTATGAATAGCATGCGTTATAATCCTTCACAGGCGTTGCGCCTGCTTTTGGACCCCCTGATTTCTGCCGTCTTCCGCCAAGTTGAGACAGATTTCAGGGGGTTTTTGCATTCAGAGCCCGATGAAACGCGGACTCCATACCCTGGACGTTTTTGCGGATACGTCCTATCCGGTTAGTTCATTCCCGCGCCGCGCATGATCGGCCACAGGTTTACTGCAAACCCTCATCGTCAACCACCACAGTATTCGATAAGGATCTAAAAAGAATCGCCGCCCGGCGAATTCTGAAAAGAATACCCATCTCACCCGCTTAAATCCAGCACAGTTTGTGCATAGCACGAATCGTATGGATAAAAAAAATGCACTGATAAACTTTATTTTGACTGTTCTTACGTCCGTGATCTGACTTAATCCAAATCATGGTTCTGGCTGGATGGTGCAACCCGGAGGGTTCTCTGAAGGATTTATTTCCTGATATTCTGCAGTAGGTTGAACTGCGATCGCAGATGACCGCCTCAACAATACGACGGGCAGGGCGATCAGGCTGAGGCGTACCGCAGCATCGCGAGGAACGAACAGTCTGAGCGGCGTGGCCGTCATGGGGTAAAGATTCTGGCGGAATAGCTGATACCCCGGACAATGCCCACTGGTTGGCGCTAACGGGCAGACTGACAGGCTTCATCGTCCCGGCCCCGTACCGGGATTTTTTATGGTCACATGCGGTAAAGGTTTTTACAGGCTGGCCGCTACTCACTCATACCGTCGTTAGTATTGCGATTGCCACAGGCGGCCTTGTTCGTTTATGGGATGATATCCCCAGCCCTAGTCCCTTGGAGCCGGTTTTTTTTAGCTCTTTTCTGCACGCGCTATGGCCTGCTGCATGACCTGTTCGCTGACCACACCCGGAATAACCGTTGTGTTGTCTGCCGTGGCGTTCTCAGCCGGCATAACGATAATGCCCGGTGTTCCCGTCAGCCCCAGCATCTCAGCCAGAGCTGCATTGTTCTCCGTAACGTGGTCAGACGCAGCTTTACCCTCGTCTGAAGCGGCACCTGCACCCGCGGCAGCGGCAACCTTCTCAATGTCTTCGGCCGTCAATTTTCCTTCGTTATGCCCGGTCCGGTAAATGCCGTTGTGAAATGCCATATACGCATCCGCCCCCTGCTTCCGGTAAACACCCAGTCCGCGGTGCGATGCCTGCGCTGACTCCGGATAGCGGGCGGCAAAGATGGTCCAGTCCCGGAACACAAAGCGCACGCCGGCGTTTGCAGCCATCACCTTTTCCATCACCGGCGCCATCATGCTGCAGGCAATGCATTCGTAGTCGAAAAACTCGGTTACGATGACTTTTGAGTCCGCCGGTCCTTTGACGGGCACGCCATCCAGTTGCATTAGCAGCCGGTGTGTTTTCAGCGCTGACTGCACGTAAGCCTGCTGCTGCATAGCCTGCTGCCGCGCCTGCAGTTTTTTGCTCACCTCAATGAGCACGTCCGGGTGCGCGACCAGATAGTCCGCCGCAATCTCGCCGATGCGGGCCTGCTGCTCCGGGGTAAACGCTTCAGCGCCGGCGGCACCGGCCTGTACTGTAAACAAAACAGCGCTCATGGCCAGAGCAATACTGGCCATCTTAAGGGTCTTTTTCATGATTTATCCCATATGCCTTCGGAGGCAGGACGAAGGTGACGCAGCCGCACTGAGGACGGCCGCACAGGGTATTAACGTTCTTTCTGTATATGACGGGTGATTTCCGGACCAGGTAACTCCCTCTCAGGCTCGCGATCCCGCGCTTCAGGGGGCAGGCTGACCTGTGCCTGCCGGTCGAGTTCGCGCGCGGCACTGGCCAGCGCCGCTGATGGAATTTCTGGCTGAGCCGTTTTAACTGCAGACCGCGAACGGTTAAGTTCTTCCTGAACCTGGCGGACCACGGCAGCCGGGGCCGCGCCGTCGCTGCCTGCTGTAGCAGCCTGCCTCACGCTGTCCGGTATACCGCTCACTGACAGCGCACCGAGCACGGCGCGCACGGCTGCATCAGCAGAGGCATCTGGCGTATCAGCCAGCGTCCGGGCAGCCTGCCGGACGAGCGCGCTGTAGTCCGGCTGCGACTCGCCCGGAAGGCGGGGCAGCTTCTGTGCCATAATTTCTGCCACACGAGCTGCAAGCTGCACGGCCAGCGTAACCTTATCCATTTCGTCCTGACCGGGTGGCACTGCCGGCAAGCTGGTTTTTTCCATCAGGTTGCCGTTGCTGACTGATTTTATTGCACTATGCAGCGTAGCCTGCTCATCCTGCTCTCTCTCCGTTCGCGGCAGAACGGCGAGTATCTCCTGCAGCTCATCTTTCACCTGACTCAGAAGCGTGGCGTCCGGACGACGCAGCTCTTCCAGGTTGCCACCCGCCACCTTCAGAAGCTGTGCAGATGGAATCTGACGTCCGTGCATTATCAATACTCCCGCCTCCGGCTTTTCACGCGCTGCGGCCAGTCCCTGCGTGAGATCGCTGACGAGCACGACCTCGCCGCTACGACTTTTCTGCAGCATGGCGGCCTGTGCACCCTCTGTGACCAGCTGGCGGGTCTGCCCGGCGAGCAGTGCGCCCTTATCGTGAAGCAGCGGCATCATCGTCAGGCCCGCCGCTTTTCCGTTACCGTCATACACCGGCAGGGCCAGATGTGGCTCCGGGAACTTCCGTGTCGGCGGGATGATGCGTGCCGTAACCGGGCTGCCGCGCAGGCCATTTGACCGCAGAAACGCGCGGCCCATTGCCGTTTTAGACGCGGGCTGACCCATCGCCCAGATCCGCCTGGCCCGGTCGCGCTCCGGCTCGGGCGTGAGCGCATCATGCGCCGTGGCCGGCCCTTCTTTTCCTGTCCTGAGCGTCTTTGTCCAGCCTGCTTTATCATCGGTAACAATCTGGACATGGTCCTTCGCACGCGAGACGTTGATATAAAACGCCCGCGCGCCGCTCATCAGCTCACGTGCGCCCTCAACACCTTCCAGCGCCAGTGAGTACCTGGCGCTGGCGCCCTGTGCGCCATAGCCGGTGACCGCCCAGCTGTAGTCCACATGCCGGTCCGCGAGCGTGGCTGCCGGATCGATAACCTTCACCCCGCCGGCGTTGCGCAGGACAATCTCACCGTTATCGCGCAGCTCTTCCACGCGATACTGTTCGTGTGCAGCGTGACCGGCCTGCTTCTGGGTTTTACTCAGACGGACGCTATCACCCGTGCGCAGCTCAATTGAGCGGGTCTCAAAAACCTCAATTTCCGTGGCGTTGAGTTCCTGCGGCGACCAGAACTGCGTGCGCCCCGCTTCATCTTTCAGGGTGACATTGCCGTTAGCAGGGTCAACGCCGGTGACGTGCAGGTACCGCTGATTGGCCATCACCACCTGCCCGGTTTCCCAGTCGTCGATACGGTTAAAGTCGTGCCGGCCGCCGTTGATGCGGTCCAGGACAGGGACGGTGCGGTACGCCTCGCCCAGCTCTTTTGATTCAACCATCGCGTTATGAATACCCTCATTGATGGCTCTGCGGTCTGCGTGCAGCTGAACCATGATCATGGTCTGCGCCCGTGCCCCATCGGTGCGGCTCATAAAGTCAGCCACGATTGTGGATACAGGATCTGCTGACTCGACAATTGATCCGGTGGGCAGCACCGTGCCTGCGCGCCGCGGAACGACATCCGGCGACACCTTTTCAATGTTTCTCAGCGCCGCCGCGAAATCATTGCTGATGATGCTGTACACCGCAGACTTCAGGTCCGGGTCGCGCTGGCGCACGATTTCCTTCATGACCGCCACGTCAATCGGGCTCCGCTCCTGCATCAGCTGGAATGGCGCACCGCTCTCGGGCGACTGCAGCTGCGCTACGTCCCCTACCGGCACGGCGCGGCCGTTACCGGCGGCGATCGCACGGTACGCCGCCGCGGTATCCTGGTTACCAATCATGGATGACTCATCGATAAGGAACAGCATGTTGTCATAGCGGACGTCCTCGCCGGCCGCGCTGCGCATCTGCCAGTCCAGCACAAACGACTTCAGCGTCTGCGCATCGATGCTGGTACCCGCCATCTCCTTAACCGCCCGGTGAGTCGGCCCCAGCCCCACAATGACCGGACGCACGTCAGCCGGCAGGGTATCAATGGCCGCCTTTACCGCATTGAACTGGGTGGTTTTACCGACACCTGCATACCCCTGCACGGCCGTAAACCGGTCCGGACTCTGCAGAATCAGCGAGGTGGCCTCTTTCTGGCCCTGAGTCAGGCCGGACAGGAGAGCCGGATCGACCTGTGCCATCAGCGGCACCTGCGTGTTTTTACCCCGCTCAATTTCGCCCACGATGGCTTTTTCCATCTCCCACGTGGAGCGCGCAACGAAGTGAGGCCCGGCGCTGGTCTGCACCTCAATGAGGTCACCCTCCTTAACCTGCCGGGCAACTTCACTCTCGATAAGCTTCAGGTCACCGCAGAACGTCAGCGCCTCATCCAGCAGTTTCGCCCACGGGAAAGCGACGTCCCGCATCTGCGCCACGCCGCGCGTTACGGCTTTCTGTGCATCAGAGAGCAGCTGTTTACTGAGCGTGTCCACGGCCTCACTGGCATCCTCCTTTCCGCTGGCCTGCCGGACCAGCGACAGCGGCGAGCGCGTTGAGCGCAGGCGTCCCAGCTTCTCTTCCGCCCGGCTCAGGGCTTCGCCGGTAAAAATCTCCGCCTCATGGCCGGACTGCGCCAGCGCGTTGATCATATTCACCGACAGATCCTGTGCGCCCAGGCTGGCCAGTACCGTGCCGCGGTCGTTGTCACGGCTGCCGGGCGCGCTGACGTATCCGTAAGTCACGTAAAGCGGCCGGGACGCATCCAGCCGCAGCGGCTTTTGCTGCCCTTCTCGCTGAACGATGAGCGTGCCGTTTTCAATAGCCGTGACCGTGAGGCGATCGCGCGCCTTCAAGCCCGCATACTTATCGCCGGCAAGCGCAAACAGGCGTTCCCCGGCGGCAACTTCAACATCATTCTGCGTGAACAGCCGCCAGTCGCCGGAGAGTGCGCTGAGTTTTACCCGTGACAGCACCCCGTCCCCGTCAATCAGCGAGAGCATGCGGGTCTCATCATGCACGCGGTCAATGACGTAGTGCCGCGTTTCGTTTTCTCTGACCGGTCCTCAAGCACCATACCGGCGCGGTAGGTCTGAGGGAGACGGCGCTCTTTAGCCGTCATAAACACCGGCGTACGCGCCACGATGCTGACCGACTCCTGCCCCAGCCTGCCGGCATCCTGCAGCGCACTCCTGATAACACCGGTCAGATGGCTCTGCTCGCGCGGCCCTGTCACAACGGCCGTAACGGGCCCCTCCGCAGGGTCCATTCCGGCATAGCGATCTGCCAGCGCCTGATAGCGGTCGCGCTTGTCCTGAATACTGGTCACGCGCACCTCGATTCCGTCAGACGGTGCGTTCAGGCTCTGACGCTTTACGTCCGCTGCAGTCAGCACGGACAGGGCATTCGCATTTGACTGTCGTCCGGCGCTGTCCAGAAACAGCAGCTGCGCATTCTGCTGCTGCGCCTCACCGGTGAGCACCAGCATTTCTTTCAGGCTGAGTTTTTCCGCGCTCTCCACGATGACCGTACTCTGCGGCATCAGGCTGAAATTGCCATCAAGCATCCGGCTGCGGTGGAGCAAACGGTCCCGGAGCTCAGGTGATCTGGCAAAGCTGAGTGCGCGCTCGGCAGAACTGGTCAGCACGCTGACCTCGCGTCCCTGCTCACGTGACATTGTCACCAGCGCCTCCGTAACCTCACGCAGCAGCCCGACTGATGCAGGTGCACTGATGATGACGGCGGGCTCCCGGGCAATGTGTTCAGGGTGCCCGGGGGACAGACCGCCGTCGGGGCTAAAATTAATTACCCGGTTCTCTTTCAGGATATCCGTTGCCAGCGACTGCACCGACAGCTCATCCAGCAGGTGGATGTGCGAGGTAAACACGCCTTTATCACCGTCAAGAGGCACAAGCAGATTGTCATTAATCGCCTGGTCAAGCGCCCTGCGCAGGTCCGGAATGGTGTTCTGCAGTTCACCGGCGTTATGAGCGGTAAGCAGAAGATCCCCGTAGGTAAACCGCGTTTTACTGTCGCTCAGTACGGAAATGGCGGTGCGGACCGCCTCCATAGCCGGCACAGGAGCGTCCTGCACCTCACCGGCTTCAGGACGGGACATTTCACGTTCGCGCGCTTCATTCATCACGCCCTGAATGTCAAAGCCGGTGTCTTCCATCTGGCGCTGCCAGCGCGCCTGAAGCCGGGCACGGCCATCGGCGGTCTCGGGCTTGGCGATCGGCTCATCCTTAATCTGTGCTGACGGAGCTGATATGTCCTTATCTGCTGTTACAGCGGCTTTTTCTGCCGCTGACACCGCGCTCTCAGGACCAGACTCTGCCGGCATCTCTTTTTCCTGTGCTGACGGTGTTAAAGGCTCTTTATTCGCCGTTTCAGGGATTTTCTCTGCGGCTGACACCCCATGCGCCGGTTCAGGCTCTGCTGGCACATCTTTATCCTCTGCTGACGGGGCTAACGTTTCTTTATCAGCTGTTGCAGGGATTTTCTCTGTTACTGCCGCAGCACGCTCAGCCTGCACGGGTATGGAGGAAGATTCGGGCCGGGTGCGCTCCGGTGCCCCCTCGTCCTCACCATAGCGGCTGATATCCTGCTTGCGCTGGCGAGTATCAAGTGCGGCCACATCACGGCTTTTCAGTGAAGCATCCTCGCCGGCGCGTGCGTGGATTTCCCGGTGGCGCGAGGAAAACTCATCCAGCACCGCTTCCGTAAAGCCCTTTATCTCCCACAAATCATGACGGCCGCCGGTCGGCACGGTTTCATAGCCGATAGCCTCAGCCTTGCCTTTAAGGACATTGCGGTAGATTTTGCCGTACGTTATCTGGTTGCGGTATGCCGTTTCGATAAAGCCGGCGCCGTGAATGGTGTCGGTGGCCAGCGCCTTCCACTTGCCGTCCAGCTCCGTGACGTTGGCCATCACCGCGTGCGTGTGGATCTGCGGATCGAGGTTGCGGGAGGTGTCGTGCGTGAACAGGGCGGCGACCATTTTTCCGCTGGTCACGATGCGCGTGACGCCTTCCTTCGTGTCCCGAGCACTTACCGTCTGTTCCATGATGGCCAGCGTCTCTTTTACTGCATCATGGTGTGCCTCCAGCAGGCGTTTATCGCCGCCGGCAAGGATAAGCATCGAGACGCTTTTGGGTGCCGAAAAGGTTAAGTCGTGCCCCGGTCGGTGCACGTGTGTACCCTGCACCTCCTTGCCCAGTACCACGCCGTTGGGCAGATTGCCGTGCAGAATGTCCGTGAACGTATCCAGGTCAACCGGTCCCTCAAGCCCGAGTTCACGCGCACCCTCACCCATCCACTGCGTGGGCATGTCATCCAGAAAGTAATAGTTATCCTTGCTGCTGTAGTAGCCGGCAGCGTCGGCGGCCGAAGCCACCGGAGCAACGGTCATCATCGTTCATACCCTCCCGGGTCCAGGCTGTCACTCATCTCCTGATACGCGTCGTAGTCGTCGCGATGTCGCAGGATGTTTTTTTCGTCATCGGCCATGCGTGCGTTGGCGTCGCTGTACTGCCGGGCATCAGCCTCTTCGCGCTTTTCCTGGTCGGTTTTTCGCGGGCTGATGTGCCGGACGATGAGGCGGCCGCCGTCTTCTTTTTCCATCTGCATGTTGAGTTCAGGCGCTTCACCCTGCGCCGCGCCTTCCTGCGGCACCGACTCCTCAGCGTTGCTTTCACTGCTTTCTTCTGCTGCAGCCCGGCTTTTACGGCGCGCCAGCATGTCGAGTGCGCTGAGTCCGGACGGTTTTGGTCTGATATCGGGTCGTACCGCGGGCTGCGGAGCTTTTGGCGGCGATGCTTCTCGCCCGGTGTCTGACGGCGTAACCGGCCGGACAGGTGCCGGCGGCGTCATTTCCGTTTCAGCCGGTGCCTCTGCGGCAGCCTGCTTTGCCGGCAGCGGCTCAGCCTGAGCCGCGATGACCGGCGCGGGTACAGTACGCAGCGGGAACGGGCGCACGTTTGAGGGCGACGGCGTATTACCTGCGGCCTCTGATGCGGGTAGTGCCTGAGCCTGCGTCGCAGCAGGTAGTGACGTCACAACCTCCCGCTCAGCAGGTGAAATCGGAGGGCTCACGGGCGGCTCAGCTTTTAACGGCGCAGCAGCCGGTGAGGCAGGCACGGTCTCCGGCCCGGATGTGGCGGTGGTGCGGTCATCGTCTTCCAGTATTTCTTCGCCGGTCGGAAACGAAATGTTCGCCGCACGGGAAATGCGTTCGTTGCTCTCGATGATTTGCTCGAGCTCCGGACTCAGCCGGTCATGGAAGTCGCGCTCAATCAGCGCGAGGTGATATTTTTTCTGCTTGCGGTACTTCAGGTTCAGCTTCACCACCGGGTATTCGCCCGGGAGGCGCACATAGAACTGCAGGTTCGGCATCTTCATAATCTGGTCGTAGTCCACGATGGGCTCGTTGACCTTGTCCTTACTGATGGAGATACCGTCACGTACCTGGTCAAGGCCGTAGCTGTTCTGTTCGCGCGCCTCGCGCCGGCGCTGATGACCCAGCTCTTCCTCCACGATTTTGGCCACCTCAGCGCTCGGCGAACGGCCATAGGCGCGGGTGTTCAGCAGGTCAAATATGGCTTTGGCCATCTCGCGGCCATAGATGTGGATCAGCTGCGGCATGTTCTGAATGCCCAGCACGAAACAGCCGCCGAACTTGCGCGCCTCGGCCAGCGTTTCGTTGAACTCCGGTATCTTCTGCAGGCTGGCAATCTCATCACCGATGAACCACACGCGCCTGTCGCTGTTCTCGCCCATGCTCTGCAGCAGCAGCGTGGCCAGCGACAGCCACATCGATATCAGGGGGCGCACAGCCTTACGGTGGCGGGCCGTGGTGGAGATAAACAGCCAGCTGCTGTCGTACTGCGCATCGGTCATCCACTCGCGGATGCTGAACTCCGGCTTACCCTCCTTATCCAACCCCTGCAGGTAGCGCAGCGACTTGGCATAGTTGGTCAGCACCGAGCGGATAGAGATGGCGGTTTTCTCGATTTTTTCCTCAACCAGGTTGGCCGACGGGGTGTTCTTCAGAAACTCGCGCAGGCTTTTCAGGTCGATGGAGAGACAGGTCTTCAGGAACGTTTCGATGCTGCGGTCAGGACGGGACGCGAACTGCATGGCCGTATCGCTGAAGATCGTGCGCGATGAGGACACCCAGAACGGGTCGGAGTCGCCCTCAACCGGCATCAGCGCAGCCGTCATGTTCTCGTAGTCCACCACGTCCTGCGCCTCGCGCCACAGCACCCAGTTCTCACAGCGCCGGTCGTGCGCGTTCAGAATTTTGTCCAGGCGTTCGTCGTAATGGGTCTCAATAAACGTACCGCCGGAGTCGTAAACAATCGCCCGGTCGCGTCGCCGGCGGATATAGTCCAGCAGCCAGCGGATGAGCGTGGACTTACCGACGCCGATGGTGCCGTGAATGAGATAGTTCATAACCTCGGCGTTCTTAACCATGTTCAGGCCGCCAATCTGCAGATCGGACTTCTCACCGGCCTTTTTCAACAGCCGGTTGACCTCTTTAAGCTGGTCAGTAAGGGTCATGCCCGAGATAAACTCGTCCTCACTCTCCCGCTTACCGATGCGACCCACATACCAGGCGATGAGGCACCAGAGCAGGCTGGCGGTGATACCGCAGGCGCTGGCGATGAAGCGCAGGTTCGTCAGAAACTGGCGGCCCATGTCCTGCATCCACGGATTGGCCAGCAGCTGCGCCGGCGTCAGCTTTATCGTGCACAGCTGCGCACTTTCATCGCAGTGCCAGAATATGTCCCACGTGGCTTCGGCCGCACGCGGGGAAAGGCCCAGCAGTGAGTGGCTGGGCCACGCTGCCCAGTACCAGAAGCCATTACGGAGCACGTCATCGGGCGTCGTCAGCCAGAACAGCGCGCCGGTGGCCGCCACGAACAGCAGCAGCATCCAGTGGAAAATCCAGTTGCTGACCTGAACAAACATACGCAGCCGGTAGGCCGTCATCTGGCCGCCCTGCGTCAGGTACTTGGGTGTAAAACTCATGGGGAACTCCGGAAAGCACGCAGGCGTAGCCCGCCCGTGAGAATCGGGCAGGCTGACGACGAAAGAAAAGTGGAAGCTGAGCCGCTCGGGCCCCGGAAATTATTTCAGCGTGACGGACGCGGGGGTACGGATAAGCCCCGCCCGGCGCAGCAGCCAGACGCCGGCCATGACGGGGATAGCACAGGTGAAGATAAACAGATTCCAGCAGGCCAGCGTGAGCCCGGAAAGCACGCAGCCGGCAGTCATGACCAGCAGAACCAGCAGCAGCGTGATAACGCCCGGGGGCATCATGTCGCCCTGCATCATACGGGTGGCGAGGTCCCAGGCATACAGATGGCTGTGTGACATGATGGTTTTTACGATATCCGGCCCGAACTGCCACAGCACGATGGCGCTCCAGGCGAAACACAGGATTAACCAGATAACAAATGTGCGTGCCGCACCGTTGAGAGTGAGCATAGATATTTCCTTCAGAAAGTTAAGGGCGGGGATGAAGTACAGCCGTTACAATGCAGACTCTGGCGCGCTGCGGGGAAAGCACCCCGCTGAGCATGATGGATACATGTCGGTTAAATCTGAGCCACGCTTCCGCTACCCCGTATATCAGGGAGAAACGTGGAAATATGAGGTCCCGTAAGGGAGGAGGGCAGCACCCGTGGTGTTGATGCTGCACCGGTGTCCGCTGCCCTGGGGGCGCAGACGGGGGTCGGCAGGCGCCCCGTTGTCAGGAGAGATTTTCTTATTTCCCCTTAAGGCGCATGCCGCCGGCTTTGCAACCGGTCATGACTTAATACCAGGAATTTCAGCGCCCTGCAAGCTGATATACCTTTATAACTGCCCCCTGACAATCGCAGAAGCAGCTAAGCAGTATCTTGCATTACATGATGCCGGCAACGGATTTAGCCAGCTGCGCTTCAAGTACGGGCTTTGCCTCCTCGAACTTCAGATTCACCTTATTAGCGTTTGAGACGACGCGGGTCTGGTACTTCATACGGTTGCCTTCTTCACTGCTGGTCTGCAGCTTGAGGCCAGAGTTTCCCTGCCTCAGTGCTGCCACATTATCTGTCGTCACAGCTGCTTTGCTGCGTTCGGAAATCTGTAGATCGGTCACCATCGTAAAGTTCGTGTCCTCGACCAGAGCATCTGCTGCCATTCCCGCAAGCCCCGCGGCAAGGCCTATGCCCAGAATGGCTCCACCTGAATTACTGTTGTAAGCAGTAATACCAGCGCCCAGAGCAGCTCCCGTAGCCGCACCTTCATATCCTGTCGAAAGGAAGCTTTGAGCCTGGCGCAAATCCATCTTCTCTGCTTTCAGAACGTTAGCCTGAATCCAGTAATAAGCAGCATCAGGGCTGGAGGTCACGGTATAGCCTTTTGCACGTAGGTCCTGCGCCAGTATCGGCTCAAGATCACTCATGTCTTTATCAGAGGTATTTCGCACCTGCAGATAAACCGTTTTCTGACTGGATGGCTCCAGCCAGACGGTCTGGCTCATCTGCGTTTTGACATCGAGATTGCGCTTTTTAATAGCTGTACTCATGGCACTACAGCCGGAAAGCATAAGACAGGCAGCAGCAGTCGCTGCCACGAAGACATTGCGGTTTTTCACAGGTGCATCCTTATTTAACAGAGAAAACGGAAATGGCGCGCCCCTGGGCACGCTGTATTAACTGGGGGGGTTATAAAGAAAACCCCTTCAGCCAGAATGGCGGAAGGGGTATTAGCAGGAACTGGGTGTCTTAGATGTTTTTAATAATCTTGGCGAATTTGCTCATTGCGCCAGCAATACCATAGCGTGTTAATTGTGTACTGATAATAGCCTGCATGATGAGATAACTGATCAAAAGCACGAATGGGGCCGCATAAAATAACTGCGAATTCCAGGCAGCCATCAATGCAAATATGCCATTGATACAGATCGCTGCTATACAGGCATTTTTGTATGTCCTGCTTAACTTCTGTACCAGTAACGATTTACGCCTCACTGTCTGAGGTATTGAGGTCAGCAACAGAAACGGAGTGTAAGTCATAGCCATGATTGCTAATGATAAGATTAGTGTGAAACCACCAAAGGCCAAAGTCAGACCCTGATAATGCAGAGTTGGATTAATCCACACATCGTCTGGCGGCACAAAGCTATAGATGATGTATGCGAACGATAATGCATACAGCGACAAACAGTTTACCGGAAAAATAGCACTCAATTTTATTGCATCGAGTGCATTTGGAACTTCTTGTTCGCCAGATGCAAAACTATTAAGCAGATAATCTGCATCCTTCTTGATATCGCTATACATCATCCCAGCCCCCTTACTTATCCGGCTCGCCGTCTAAGCTCCGCTATTTTTTTATCAAAGTCTTCGCCCAGATTATCTTTGGGTTTCTGGCCCTGCTCATTTAACTCTTTATTATGACCCGCTTTAAAATTTCCTTTAGCAGAATCATGTTCGTGCTTAAGTATATCACTGGACGTCTGAACAGTGGTTTTATTTTCAGCGATTTTACCGTCATTTTCCCTGAGAGTTTCCATAAGGCCAGATCTTTGTGCTGCGACCTGATTAGCGACATTGTTCTGAATGCCGGCGCCTGCGGCCTGCTCGCTCACACGTTTTGACCCGCTGCGCAAATCTTCCCTCATTTCCTGAGAAGGGACACCCGCCGTACCGCTGAGATTCCTCTCTCCCTGCCGCGTGCTGACTTCAGTTGCCTGCCCTTTCCTGACGACAGCATTCTGCGATGAACCTTCTGCGGATCCATGACTGTAAGCCGGCGAGCTACCCGACAGAGCATGTCCGGAAGCCTGTGCGCCGGCCGGAAGCGTGCTTCCACTCTCGGCAGATGTCCCTGCAGCATCCAGCGATTGTGCCGGCTGCAGCGGCTCACTGTTAACCTGGTCAGTCCGTGCGCCATAGTTCCGCATGATTTCAGGTTCCAGCCGTTCATGCATAAATTCGGTGGCCGCACCCTGAGCGCTTCTGACTTTTGTCAGGATGTTCTGGGCGTCACTGCCATATTTGGCAGTTGTCCAGTCCACAAATTCCTGATTGTAGTTTGCATCCAGGCTGGCGCTCTGCGTCTGCGACAACGTGGCCATGCGGCTGAATTCCTGACTACGCGTGCTGCTCTCGGTGTACTGATGGTACTGACTCTTCGCATCATTAAGCGTCGCTGCGAACTGCTGAGCGTTAGAGCTGGACTGATTATCAGTATGACTCCCTGAATCGCTCAGACGGGTCGATGTCACCATATCCATGCCCTCGCGGAAGTCACGTGCCTCCTGACTGCTCTGGTCGCGCCGACTATCACGTCCCTCTGAGTGACTGTCCTGTGTACCGTGCGAGCTGCCGGTAGTGTGACGAAGGTCAGCACTGATACTGGCTTCTCCCCCGGCGCTGACGCCGGTCGCCCACTTGCCTAACTTACCTGCCAGCTGGTCACCAGAGTCAAATTTAACCTGGCCTCTCACACCCGTGCCAGCACTGCCCTGATTGGTGATGTCCATCAGCTGGTTGTAGGCCTGCTGTTCAGAAACATTGTGCGACTTCGCATAGTTCTCAACGGCAGACTGCATTTTGCTCGCGCCTTTAGAGACATTCGTTGCCACACTGTTGTCGCTGCCCTGCGTCATGCTGTCGCTATTGCCGCTCTGCTGCGTCAGCTGGTTCATCTGCTGGAAGCCGCTGGTCACGCTGTGGTTATAGCCATCAAGCGAACTCTGCGCCTGCTGCTGTGCCTGCCGTGCCTGTTCGGAGAACCCGCTGCTGGCGAGAGAACTGAGCCGCATGCTGACAGGCAGGTTTGATATCGCCTGGCTGGTATCCACTACGGTGTGTCCGTCCGCCGTCTGCGTCATCATCGCGTTATTGCCGGTCTGGAAGCCCTGAGACCCCGAGCGGCGCAGCATATTGGTGTCAAACTTGTTGGCACTGACGTTATCCATCGACATGTTGTTAAACGACCAGTTGCCGTCCGCCGTCGTGGAGGCCTGTCCGCCGGTCGCAAACGCCGCCGAACTCATTATCCCGCCAACGGCCTGTGAGGCCACCGACGCCGCGCCTTTGGTCAGGAAAAAGGCGAGCACCGGTATCGACATGCTCAGATAGCCCGCGATGTTGGCCGCGTCTGAGTGCTGCAGGGCGACCTGATCCTGATTGGCCAGCACCAGCGGCGTGGATCCGGTCTTCGTCTGCAGATAAAAGTTGGCCAGCGAGTTAAGGATGGCGAACATCACCGGCCACATCGTGAAGTAAACGAAACCGCCGGCGTACAGCTTCAGCGTTTTGAGCCCGAAGATGTCGTGATTCACCAGCGCAAGCGCGATGACCAGCGGGAACAGCGCAATCAGTACCAGCATCATCAGCGACTGGAACATCGGCAGCGTACGTGACGCTATCACGCCACCCGCGCCCCAGCTGATGCGCTGCTTGGTCATGGTGGACTCGGTGGCCAGATTCAGCAGGTTGGCCGTATCGGAAGAGCGCGCCGCAAAACCTTTCCAGCCGTCACGGATGGCCGCATTGGTGATGTTATTACGCATAATCTGCGCTGCGCTCAGGCCGCCTGCATAGAAGAAGTTGTAACTCTCATCCATCGCGTTACCGAGCAAAGTATCCCCGCTGACGCGGCTGCCGAACACGCGCGTGGCCAGTGCATGCCAGGTCGTGCCGCCGATGCGTACGTCCGCCCCGATCAGATTTTTGACGACCGCAGCCGCCTGCTGGCAGGTGATAAACTGCCGACCGCTGCCCGTATCCTGATACAGACCGCGCAGCGGGCTCGGGTTATTCGTAATCAGCGTCAGCGGATCGGTGCTGTTCAGCAGCTGTGACACGGTATACTTGTTATTCAGCAGGATATCGCCCACCACGCAGTTTTCCACGTAGTCGGTAAGCATGCTGGCCAGCTGCGGATTCTGTGACCGGAAGTCCGTGGTCTGCGCCACAATCTGCGAACCGAACAGCATGCCGGACTTCGTATAGGTCAGCGAATCCGGGCGCGAGAAGCTGTACTCATAAAGCCGCGCCACGCCGAACTGCACTGACGTGGTCAGCCCGGCGATGAAGGCCAGGCCGGCCGGCACGTTATCGACCTGATAAACTGCCGCCGGATCGGTGACATCAAGTATCTGCACGCTGCGTTTCGGAACGAGTAGCACCGACGTAATAATAAAGAAAACGGCCAGCCAGCTGGCAAACACCATCGGGTTGCGCGATTTGATGAAGCTGAAGATCACGCCCAGCACGCCAAAGAGCCCGGCGATACGTTTTAACGTGTCATAGGTGTCGCTGCCGATGACGGTGACGACGCCGTTAAACACCTGACGCCACATGTCACCGCCGTAAATGGTCCAGACCTCAGTCATTGCCCGTTCCCCACTGATAGTTGCCCTGATAGGACGTCGAGATAATGGTGGATACCTGCTGCTGCAGGTACTGCATGTTGCGATCGATGCCGTCCAGCGCGTTCTGGTCGGCGGTACTCTGCAGCTTCATCTGTGCCAGCAGCGAGGTTGCAGCCAGCACGTTGTTACGCAGCTCGCCGGCGGCCTGCTCGGGGAAGTTTTTACCGGCCAGTGACTGACTCGCCTGCTTTACGAGCTCCTGCAGGTACTGGATCATCATGTCCTGCGCGATAAAGTCGGCGACCTGTATCAGGTAGGTCGGGCTCATGCCCATGCTGCGAGAGTTGGTCAGGTATTTCAGTACCGGCACCAAGGTTGTGTTGATGAACCCCTTTTCTCTGTCCGACAGGCCGGTATCGGCCGTGAGCTTGCTGTCGATGGAAATCATCAGGTTGCGCACCTGGGTCACCAGCGCCACGTCGCTGCTGACCGTGACGCTGGCCACCGTCGGCCCGAGGCACAGGTCCTGCTCATCACAGCCGTACATCTTCGCGGTGCCGCCGCGCATCAGCACGGTAATGATGTCGCGGTTATCAACCAGCGGCGTCAGGACGGTGACCTGCCCGGCTTTATTGAAGATGATGGAGCCCACCACGCTCATCACCAGTTCCTTCAGTTGGCGATTACCGTCGAACAGGTGGTTGCGGCCCAGCGCGTCCCAGATGAGGTTTTTGTTTTTCAGCACCTGGTCCTTCATTTTATCGGACGCCCGGCCGGTGACGCTGTCACCCTGACCGCCCACGGTGCAGCCCTGCCGCGACGCCGCCCAGTCGGAGAAAATGTTGCTCTCGCCGGCAATGTCCTGACAGATTTTCTGGTTCGACACCTGAGACACCGGCCACAGACCGCCGATGATGCCCTGCGCGGCCTGACAGGAGCTCATGTTGGCGGAGTTCACGTCGGAGGCCAGCTTCTGCAGAAAGTCTTTGGCCTGCTTGAGCTCCGGCACCATCGTCTGCAGTGCCAGGTCAAAGGCGTAGCCCGCCGCATTACTCATGATCTGCTTAACGAAGCGCTGCAGTTCGGCCCCGTTGATGTAGGAAAAGGCGCCCAGATAGGAGTCAATGCCGCCGCAGCCGGCGTTGAGTGACGGTACCTGCATCGAGATGAGCTGCACCTGTTTAACCGGGTTACGCAGATAGATGGAGCCGCCGGTAACGTAGCCTGCGGCCTGACCCTGCCATGCCTGCGCCTTTGAGACGTTGCCGTCAAAGCCGAGGCTGCCAAAGTAGCCGTTCAGGTCACCCTGCACGTCGGCCAGAGCAGGCGTGCTGATGACCAGCGCCGTCGCGGCGCAGAGAAGGAACTGCCTGAGTTTCATGTGAAGACGCTCCGAAGCAGCCAGGGATTCAGCATCAGCTGAACTGGCTGGAAGAAAATTAATGAACAACTGAGCCAAAATACGGGAACGGGTATTCCGTACCGCATTCACCTGTCAGTTATGGCTGGAGAGTTTCATTTGATCTGACAGAAGGTGACGCAGTTGCCGGCCGGCCTGTTATAACGAAACTCCGCGACCGTGTTTATTTCCCGTGTGAGCAGATGCCTGTCCGGGCTGTCCTTCAACAGCGGCTCCTGGGAAAAGATAAACAGGCTCACGCCCTTCTTTGTGAGCTCTCTCAGCTGATGACTCATTGCCTCTGCAGCGACGGCCGGGAAAAAGCCATCCAGGATGATGACCGCTTTGTCACTGGCCTGTAGCCTCGCCACAATTTCATTTAATCCCGCTTCATATTCGTCTGACGTCAGCAGTTCATAGCTGAAATAGTCGCCGTCAAGACGCGCTGCGAGCTCGCGCCCGACCACCGACTTACCGGTGCCTGTCCATCCCTGCACGTAAAGATGCCCTTTACGTGCCTGATACAACCCGGTCAGCTTTTTTACGTGTTCTTCGGCGTTCAGCCACAGCAGCTTTTCAGGCAAAAGCCCGTCGTTTGTCATATAAGTCATGTTTCGTTCCGTGGATTCAGAAGTAAGGTGTGTTCCTGCGGGTATCAGAAAGCGTTACGGTCGGCCATAAATCCGTGCCGGCGCAGGGTGATGCTGACCAGCACGCCGCAGCCGAAGCCACCGGCAAGGGAAAACAGGAACAGCAGCGGATAAAGCTGCAGACCGCTGAGCACCAGCGCATCAGAACCGTAAGTCATACCGTCCATGCGGCCGGCAATTTCGCAGGCGAACCAGGCATACAGGCCGGCGGCGGCCAGCAGCGAGGCGCAGACAAGCAGCAGCGCCGTCTCCAGCCGGGAGAGCGTTAACGTTTTTTCAGTCATGGGTATTCCGTAGGCGGCACAGCCGCCCGTATTACTGCGGGGTCAGTGAGGCACTGCTCGGGACCGGACCCAGCGTGTCTGGCGGGAGGTTATCGATATCGGCTTCGATCATCTGCGCCAGTCGCTGGCTCATGGTGCCCATGTCCGTCTCCCCCTGAAACAGCGGGTAGGCCACGTTGGTGTTTACGTTGACCATAAAGGTGGTCGGCGTGGCGATGGGCAGCCCGTTGCCGAAGAAGGTCAGGATCTCACCGGCAATCGGCTCATTCGGTCCCGCCTTACGCGGGATAAGCGCCACCGGAAAGGCCGCATCGCCGTAGCCATCAAGGCTGTAGGGGTACACCTTTATCCCTTCCGAATCAGCCCAGGACTTAAGCAGCGGGTCGAACTTCGCGCTGTACTGACAGCCGCGCTGCATAAAAACCACCACCGCATAGTCGTTCAGGTTCACCTGACGTCCGTCGGTCAGGGTCATCATTCTGGGCGGCTTTGCTGGCACCGCACGCACCGAACGCGTTCCGGGCAGTCCGAAATCCGGCAGCTGCGCACCGCGCTGCCCCTTCGCCTGCTCCAGCGCAGCAATGTCCGAGGCCACCGACGCCTGTGCGAATACCGGCAGCGTCAGCAGTACCGTCAGCAGCACGTTAAGCCTCATGATGGCCTCCCCGGCCGCCGCGCGACCTTCGCCAGGCAATCAGCTCCGCGATGAGGCCCAGCGCAACCAGAACCAGACAGGCTACCGAGACGCCGGCAAGCACGTCGTACGTGAAGCTGACTGACCAGGTCAGCAGCTGGCGCAGGCAGTTAAAAATGATGCCCGTCATAAACAGCGTAATAATGAGGGGAAGTCTGTTCATACGTTTTCTCCATTTACCCGGCGGCGGAAATACCTTACGGCCAGGCCCGATAAGACGGAAAGCACCACGCCAGCCTTATAGAGAAACAGGAGCGTTTCATTAGTCTGCGAAGCCCACGCACCGCGGCTCACCGCGGCCTTTACGCACATGACAGGCGGGGGAGCAGGCCTGATATCACTGCTGACCGGTACGGCCTTCTCCCGTGAGGTGTCAGGAACCGGCGGCCAGGTCTCCACGGGCATGGCCTGTGATACGCAGCCCCACACCTGTCCCGCTGGGGCGTCGCGCACCAGCTTTTCGGCCTCGTTCAGCAGCCACTGTCCGCCGCCTCCCGGACCGTGTGCATTTAGCAGGAACAGCAGAAAAAACAGCAGCGCCGGATGAATCACCAGCGTCTGCAGCAGAAAGTTACCTGCCCGATTTGCGGTAAGCAACCGCCCGTGCCAGACAGGTGAGAGTGTCAGCATAATCAGGTCCTCAGAAGTTAGGCTTAAAGCCGGTGGCCACGTTAAGAAAGCGCTTCGCCAGGTCGTCCTGCGTCATAAAGCCGTAGGCGAGAGGCCTGAAGCTTTTTGACTTGGGGTCAACCAGGAACAGCGCCGGATAGTGGCTGATCCCCATGCGCGCGCTCTGACCAGCGTCCGGCCGGCTGTCGGGCACCTGTGGTGACACCGTGCCGTCCACGCTGACCGGTATCAGAGAGATGTGGCGCAGGCGGGCAAAGTCCGCCACCACGCCGGCCATCTGTGCATCAATCGGG
>NZ_JACVVI010000031.1:0-20285 GCF_016658625.1 Pantoea sp. S62
ACCCGTTTCCCGTTGCCGGTGTTCCGTGTCGATGGAGGCGCATTATAGGGAACGGCTCAGATAGCGCAAGTGCAAATGATAACTTTTTTACTGACCGTTCAATTTGCACTCAAAAGGTATGCTAAATAAGCAAAAACCCCGCAAAAGGGCAAAAAAAACGGGCCAGTGGCCCGTTTTTCAACTCACATTATTACTGATGTGCAGTAATGACGTCGTTTTCCACATCCATTTCGATGGTTTTGCCTGGCACCAGCGAACCGGCAAGGATCTGCTGAGCCAGCGGGTTCTCAATCTGCTGCTGTATCGCACGTTTGAGAGGTCGTGCACCATAGACCGGATCATATCCGTTCTCGGCCAGCAGTTTGATCGCATCCTCTGAGATGTGCAGCTGATAACCACGTTCATCCAGACGTTTATACAACCGCTGCAGCTGAATCTGCGCAATAGACGCAATGTGTTTTTCTGCCAGCGGATGGAAGACGACCACTTCATCAATACGGTTGACGAATTCCGGACGGAAATGCTGTCCGACCACACCCATCACAATATCTTTCATTTCCGGGTAGCTGAGATTGCCGAACCGTTCCTGGATTAAATCTGATCCCAGGTTAGAGGTCATGATCACCACACTGTTACGGAAGTCGACCGTACGACCCTGCCCATCCGTCAGACGCCCATCATCCAGCACCTGCAGCAGAATGTTGAAGACATCAGGATGCGCCTTCTCAACTTCATCCAGCAGAATGACCGAATAAGGACGACGACGTACCGCTTCGGTCAGATAACCGCCCTCTTCATAGCCGACATAGCCCGGAGGTGCGCCCACCAGCCGCGACACCGAATGTTTTTCCATAAATTCGGACATGTCGATACGCACCATCGCATCGTCACTGTCGAACAGGAAGTTAGCCAGCGATTTACACAGTTCGGTCTTACCTACCCCGGTAGGTCCCAGGAACAGGAAAGAACCAATTGGCCGGTTAGGATCTGACAGGCCAGCGCGACTACGGCGGATGGCATTGGATACCGCTTCAACCGCTTCATCCTGTCCGATGACCCGGCCGTGCAGATCCTGTTCCATGCGCAGTAACTTATCGCGCTCACCTTGCATCATTCGCGCCACCGGGATACCGGTCCAGCGCGCCAGCACATCCGCAATCTCCACATCCGTTACGCGGTTGCGCAGTAACTTCATGGTTTTGCCTTCCGCCTGGGTCGCTGCGGCTAGCTGTTTTTCCAGTTCCGGAATTTTACCGTACTGCAGTTCTGACATCTGAGCGAGATCGCCCTGACGACGAGCCTGCTCTAAGTTCAGACGCGCCTGCTCAAGTTCAGCTTTAATATTCTGCGTGCCCGACAGCGAAGCTTTCTCAGTCTTCCACTCATCTTCCAGCTCGGCATATTCGCGCTCTTTCTGGTTCAGCTCAGTTTCCAGCATCTCCAGACGTTTGATACTGGCATCATCCGCCTCTTTCTTCAGCGCCTGCTGCTCCAGCTTCAGTTGAATGATGCGGCGCTCAAGACGATCCAGTGACTCCGGCTTCGAGTCCATCTGCATACGAATGCTGGATGCCGCCTCATCAATCAGGTCAATCGCTTTATCCGGCAACTGGCGATCAGCAATGTAACGATGAGACAGCGTCGCCGCTGCGACAATCGCCGGGTCAGTAATCTGCACATGGTGATGCAGTTCGTAACGCTCTTTCAGGCCACGCAGAATAGCGATGGTGTCTTCCACACTCGGCTCAGCCACAAAGACTTTCTGGAAACGACGCTCCAGCGCAGCATCTTTTTCAATGTACTGACGGTACTCATCCAGCGTAGTGGCGCCCACGCAGTGCAGTTCACCACGCGCCAGCGCAGGCTTAAGCATGTTACCGGCGTCCATTGCACCGTCCGCTTTACCGGCGCCTACCATGGTATGAAGTTCGTCAATAAACAGAATGACGTTGCCTTCCTGCTTCGACAGGTCACTCAGCACGCCTTTCAGACGCTCTTCGAATTCACCGCGATATTTCGCCCCGGCCACAAGCGCACCCATATCCAGCGCCAGTACCCTGCGGCCTTTCAGACCTTCAGGGACTTCGCCGTTAATGATGCGCTGCGCCAGCCCTTCGACAATCGCGGTTTTACCCACGCCAGGCTCACCAATCAGCACCGGGTTATTTTTAGTACGGCGCTGCAGAACCTGAATGGTGCGGCGAATCTCTTCGTCGCGGCCGATGACCGGATCGAGTTTGCCCTTCTCGGCACGCTCGGTCAGATCAATAGTGTATTTCTTCAATGCCTGGCGCTGATCTTCAGCCCCCTGATCGTTCACGTTGTCTCCTCCCCGCATCTGTTCAATCGCACTGGTGATTTTTTCGCGCGTTGCGCCCGCTGCTTTAAGCAGATCGGCCAGTGAACCACGAGATTCAAGGGCGGCCAGAACAAATAATTCGGATGAAATAAAGTTATCGTTGCGCTTCTGCGCCAGCTTGTCACACAGGTTTAATACCCGGACGAGGTCAGATGAGGGTTGTACATCCCCTTCGCTGCCTTCAACTTGTGGCAGGCGATCGATGGCCTGCTCAACCTGAACGCGTAAGGGGGTAACGTTGACACCCGCAGAAGTCAGTAAAGGTGAAACCGATCCGCCTTCCTGTTTGAGCAACGCGCTCATCAGGTGCAGAGGTTCAATGAATTGGTTGTCGTGTCCCAGAGCCAGGGACTGCGCGTCGGCGAGAGCCAGCTGAAATTTGTTAGTAAGACGATCCAGACGCATAATTCCTCCCATTACAGGTCAAAATGCTACTGGAGATTAAATGAGGTCATCCCTCAAAAATTTCAAGGTTAATGACCTGAGATTTGAGTAAAAAATACGCTAACTGGACCGTCTTATGGCGTAAGGTTATAACAGCCAGATCAAAGTTGCCATACGCCCGGTGATCCCATCGCGGCGGAAGGAGAAGAAATCGTCGCGCTGCGTAAAGGTACAACGGCTGTCGGCACTGATTGATTTCACGCCTGCAGCCTGCAGTCGCCTACGCGCCAGCAGCCAGATATCAGCGTAAAATTTCTCGCCTGAGGGGCGGAAAGCCTGCACGGCGCGAGGATCCTGAGCCATAAAGGCCTCACGTACTTCTGCACCGACCTCAAATGCATCGGGCCCGATTGCCGGACCCAGCCAGGCATGGATCTGGTCCGGCGGGGAACGAAACTGCGCCAGCGTATTTTCCAGTACACCCGCACACAGTCCGCGCCAGCCTGCATGTGCTGCCGCCACTTCCGTCCCATCCTGCGAACAGAACAGAACCGGGAGGCAGTCAGCGGTCATGATGGCGCAGACGACGCCGGGCTGATCGGTGATACAGGCATCGGCACGTAATGGCGTACCTTCTCCTGCAGCCAGACGCCCAACCTCCGTGCCATGAACCTGATCCAGCCACTGCGGCATCGCAGGCAAGCCCGCCTCTTCAACCAGCAACTGCCGGTTACGCGTTACCGTATCCGGATTATCCCCTACGTGACCGCCGAGATTCAGTGCATCCCAGGGCGATGTGCTGATGCCACCCTGTCGCTGCGTCGAGCAGGCCCGAACGCGTGACGGAGCGGGCCATTGAGGCGTAATCAGATTCATCACCAGTTCATCTGGTCTTTAAATTCTTCGGTGTCTGCTTTTAACGCCGCGATCAGATCAACCATATCCTGCGGAAGCGCCGCATGGAATTCCATTTCAATCCCGCTGATAGGGTGATACAGACGCAGCATGGTAGCGTGCAGAGCCTGACGATCAAAACCGCGCAGCGTAGTGATAAATGCCTCTGATGCGCCTTTTGGCGGACGCGGACGGCCACCATAAAGCGGATCGCCCACCAGCGGATGGCTGATGTGAGACATATGCACACGGATCTGGTGAGTACGACCCGTTTCCAGACGCAGACGCAGACGGGTATGCGCGCGGAAGTGCTCCATGATGCGGTAATGCGTCACCGCCGGCTTACCCATCGGATGAACCGCCATGTGGGTGCGTTTGGTTGAGTGACGGCTGATAGGCTGCTCAACCGTGCCGCCCGCTGTCATATTACCAATCGCGACCGCTTCATATTCACGAGTGATTTCGCGACGTTGCAGCGAGTCCACCAGATGCGTCTGAGCCGGTACAGTTTTCGCCACCACCATTAAACCGGTGGTGTCTTTATCCAGGCGGTGTACGATGCCCGCGCGTGGCACATCCATAATCGCCGGATAGTGATGAAGTAAGGCGTTGAGTACCGTGCCATCCGGGTTACCGGCGCCAGGGTGAACCACAAAGTCGCGTGGTTTGTTGATGACGATGATGTCTTCATCTTCATAAACGATGTCGAGTGGCAGATTTTGCGGTTCCCAGCGCTGTGCCTCTTCGATCTCAGCGTCAATCGCGACCAGCTCGCCGCCCAGCACTTTTTCTTTAGGTGTATCGACCATGACGCCGTTTACTGTTACGCGACGGTCGAGGATCCACTCTTTTATGCGGGAACGTGAATAATCAGGGAACAATTCCGCCAAAGTCTGATCTAAGCGTTGTCCGAGTTGTGATTCGGATACCGTTGCGGTGAGTTGAACTTGTTGTGCCATATACAGCTTCTTCGTTAACGTTGGGTTTTCACGGCGATGCCGTTTAATATAATGTGCTATCGTACCTGGTCATTACCGGGAGCTATACGGACAGCTTCCGCCATAACATTTGAGGATAATCACTTCGTCATGACGCGTATGAAACATCTGGTGGCTGCTGCCACACTGAGCCTGGCACTTGTTGGTTGTTCCGGCTCAAATGACGCGGTACCGGACAGCCCGCCTTCTGAAATCTATGCTACAGCGCAGCAAAAGCTGCAGGACGGTAACTTTAAAGCCGCGATTAAGCAACTGGAAGCGCTGGATAATCGTTATCCGTTCGGTCCTTATTCGCAGCAGGTGCAGCTGGATTTAATCTACGCGTACTATAAAAATGCCGATCTGCCCCTGGCTCAGGCTGCCATTGCCCGCTTTATGCGTCTTAACCCCACACATCCGAACATTGACTATGTCATCTATATGAAAGGTCTGACGGATATGGCGCTGGATGACTCAGCACTGCAGGGCTTCTTTGGTATCGATCGTTCTGACCGCGATCCGACGCACGCTCGTGATGCCTTCCGCGACTTCTCCCAGCTGCTGCGCAGTTACCCGAACAGCCAGTATGCGGCTGATGCTCAGAAACGCCTGGTTTATCTGAAAGACCGCCTGGCGAAATATGAGCTATCAGTGGCGCAATTCTATACTAAGCGTGAGGCGTATGTCGCGGTTGTTAACCGTGTCGAAGGTATGATGCGCGATTATCCGGATACTCAGGCAACACACGATGCGCTGCCGCTGATGGAAAATGCTTACCGCAATCTGCAGCTCAACGCTGAAGCAGACAAAGTGGCCAAAATTATTGCAGCGAACAACAGCTGATAGCCCGATAGTTTTTCAGCCATAAAAAAAGCAGCCTGCGATGGCTGCTTTTTTTTGCTCAAAGAACAGTCAGAAGTGGATCTGATGCCAGCGAGCTAACTCATCAAGCATGCCGTGTTAATCGTTTCGCTTCAAGCCATTTCAGCCAGTTTCTCAGCCTTTCTCACAGAATGTCGTGACTGACAAAAAGTGACATTTTTTCGTGATCGAAATCGCACATTCAACGCTTTTTCACGCTATGCTGAAAAGACCAAGACGGAAATGACAGAGAGGTAAGAACGATGATTCTGAACATTACCAGTAAACAAATGGAAATTACTCCGGCAATCCGAAGCCATGTTGAAGACCGTCTCGCCAAGCTCGAAAAATGGCAAACTGACCTGATTAACCCGCATATTGTCCTGTCCAAAGAGCCCAAAGAATTCGTGGCTGACGCCACCATTAACACACCTAACGGGACTCTGGTGGCCAGCGCCAAGCATGATGATATGTACACCGCGATCAACGATTTGATTGCGAAGCTCGAACGTCAGCTGAATAAAGTTCAGCATAAGTCTGAAGCACGCCGCGCCAGTGCCAGCGTAAAAGATATTATCCCCGCCGACGAAGAGTCCTGAGTTTGTTAACGCGCCTTCGGGCGCGTTTTTTATTGACAGCTTTTAAGCAGTACGGTTACTCTCAGGTCACTCTCTTTTCGGACATTCCCATGAAACTTGATCTGTTTTTCTTCGCTTTCTTTTTTACCTTCCCCTGAACGGGAGGCCATTCGTCGTGTGAAAATGAAAGCGAAGACGAACAACGAAGCCTCCCAACCGGGAGGCTTTTTTATTGGATAGCATACAGGTGAGCCCTATGAATCCCGACAATCCATTGCTGGCGCTACGCGACAAGATCAGCGCAGTGGATAAAAAACTTCTGACGCTGCTGGCCGAGCGTCGTCTGCTGGCAGTGGAAGTCGCGCAAGCGAAACTGGCAACGCATCGCCCGATTCGCGATGTGGAGCGCGAACGTGCGCTGCTGGAGAATCTGATTGTGCTGGGTAAAGCGCACAAACTGGATGCGCACTACATCACCCGCCTGTTCCAGCTGGTCATCGAAGATTCCGTGCTGACTCAGCAGGCACTGCTGCAGAAAAACCTCAACCATCCCCATGCGCATGCCGCCCGCATCGCTTTCCTTGGTCCGAAAGGCTCTTACTCACATCTTGCCGCACGCAACTACGCATCGCGCCATTTCGATAGCATGGTGGAGTGTGGCTGCCTGAAGTTTCACGACATCATCAAGCAAGTGGAAAATGGCGTGGCTGATTACGCCGTAATGCCGATTGAGAATACCAGTTCGGGCTCTATTAACGACGTCTACGATCTGCTGCAACAGACCAGCCTCTCTATCGTGGGCGAATTAACCTTACCTATCGACCACTGCGTGCTGGTGAATGGCCCTACCGATCTGCAGCAGATTGAGACGGTGTACAGCCATCCTCAGCCCTTCCAGCAATGCAGCCAGTTCATTAACCGCTTCCCGCACTGGAAAATCGAATATACCGAGAGTACCGCAGCAGCGATGGAGAAAGTGGCTGCGCTCAACTCCCCTAAGGTGGCAGCGCTGGGCAGTGAAGCAGGCGGCGAGCTCTATCAGTTGCAGGTGCTGGAACGTAATCTGGCCAATCAGCAGCAGAACCATACCCGCTTTATCGTGCTGGCCCGCAAACCAATTGAGGTGTCGGACCAGGTCCCGGCGAAAACCACGCTGATCATGGCAACCGGCCAGCAGGCAGGTGCGCTGGTCGATGCGCTGCTGGTTCTGCGTCAGCACAATCTGATTATGAGCAAGCTGGAGTCCCGCCCGATTAATGGCAATCCGTGGGAAGAGATGTTTTACATTGATGTGCAGGGCAATCTGCAGTCAGAGCGGATGCAGCAGGCGCTTCAGGAACTGCAAACCATGACCCGCTCGCTGAAGGTGCTGGGCTGCTATCCCAGCGAGAATGTGGTGCCAGTTGACCCTGGCGAATAAAAAGAAAAGAAAAAAGGCATCCGATTGGATGCCTTCTTCATTTATGGACGGCTGTCATTGGCCGAACGCAACAGACTGCGGCTTTCAACCAGGAAGCGTTTCGCGTGATCGCCAAACCACTGCTCTACCCGGTTAAAGCTGGCAATAAACGCATGCTTGTCACCCTGCTCCAGCAGGGCTATTGCTTCGCCAAACCGCTGGTAATAGCGTTTGATCAGCGCCAGATTGCTCTCTGAGGACATGATGATATCCGCATAAAGCTGCGGATCCTGCGCGAACAATCGTCCCACCATCGCCAGTTCCAGCCGGTAAATCGGCGACGAGAGCGCCAATAGCTGATCGAGATTGACGTTCTCTTCAGCTAAATGCAGACCATAGGCAAAGGTAGCAAAGTGGCGCAGCGCCTGAATGAACGCCATGTTCTGGTCATGCTCAACCGCGCTGATACGGTGCAGACGCGCACCCCAGACCTGAATCTGCTCCAGGAACCACTGGTAGGCTTCCGGCTGTCGGCCATCACACCAGACCACCACCTGTTTTGCCAGACTGCCGCTGTCCGGGCCAAACATCGGATGCAGACCCAGCACCGGGCCGTTATGAGCGGCCAGCATCGCCTGCAGAGGGCGGTTTTTCACTGACGCCAGATCGACCAGGATACAATCTTCAGGCAGTGGCGGCAGCTGAGCAATGACCTGCTCGGTCAGGTGAATCGGCACACTGATGATCACCATGCCGGCATCACTAAGCAGTGACTCAGCCTGTGGCCAATCCTCTTTATCCAGCGTTTTGACCGTATAGCCTGACAGCCCGAGCATTTTTTCGAACAACCGGCCCATCTGGCCCTTGCCACCGACGATCACCACCGGGCGCAGTTCAGGACAGAGGGTTTTAAAGCCTTTGTCATTTTCGCTGGTATAGGATTCGCGCATCACACGACGCAGCACATCCTCTATCAAATCCGGTGGTACACCGAGCGCCTCAGCCTCTTTGCGACGGGAAGCCAGCATAGACGCTTCCCGTTCAGGGACATAGATAGGTAGTCCGTAACGGCTCTTGACCTCCCCTACTTCCGCTACCAGCTCCAGCCGTTTAGCCAGCAGATCCAGCAGCGCTTTATCAACACTGTCAATTTGATCGCGTAACGCGGTCAGTTCAGCCACCATTGCTCTTACACCTCTTGTGACAGACGCGCCGACAGCACTCCCTGCAGATCCTGATGCATCTCACGCAGCAACGTTTCGGTCACTTCCCAGTTGATGCAGGCATCAGTTACGGAAACGCCATACTTCATTTCGCTGCGTGGCTGTTCAGAAGACTGATTACCCTCATTGATATGGCTTTCCAGCATCAGACCAATGATTGAACGGTTACCGTCTTTGATCTGCGCAATAGCGGATTCCGCTACGCCAGGCTGACGGCTGTAGTCTTTGTTCGAATTGCCATGGCTGCAATCTATCATTAAGGCTGGACGCAGTCCCGCTTTGAGCATCTCTTTTTCACACTGCGCGACATCTTCAGGACCGTAGTTCGGCGCTTTGCCACCACGCAGAATCACGTGACCATCCGGATTGCCCTGCGTCTGCAGCAGGCAGACCTGACCAGCCTGATTGATCCCGACAAAACGGTGCGGCATTGCAGCAGCACGCATGGCGTTGATTGCCGTTCCCAGACTGCCATCGGTGCCGTTTTTAAAGCCGACCGGCATCGACAGGCCCGAGGCCATTTCACGGTGCGTCTGAGATTCTGTCGTCCGTGCGCCAATGGCAGACCAGCTGAACAGGTCGCCCAGGTATTGCGGGCTATTCGGATCCAATGCTTCAGTCGCCAGCGGCAGGCCCATTTCAACCAGGTTCACCAGCAGCTGACGCGCAATGTGCAGACCCACTTCCATATCAAACGAGTTATCCATGTAAGGATCATTAATCAGCCCTTTCCAGCCGACAGTCGTACGAGGCTTTTCAAAATAGACGCGCATCACGATATAAAGCTGATCTTTCAGCTCTTCAGAAAGGGTTTGCAGACGATGAGCATATTCAAGCGCCACTTCAGTATCGTGAATCGAGCAGGGTCCGCACACCACCAGCAGACGCGGATCGCGGCCGGCAATAATGTCAGAGATAGTCTGGCGGGACGCCGCGACCTGCTCCTGCTGTTCAGTAGTCAGTGGAAACTTCGCTTTCAGCTCTTCAGGCGTAATGAGTACCTGTTCACCGGCGATATGCACATTGTTCAGCGCGTCTTTTTGCATGATGGCGATCCTTTAGCTCGTATTAGCTGATTGTGGCTCCTCATTGAGGAATGCAAATACTGTATCACAGGCAATACATAGTGCAATATTATATGTACACATTTATTACCACAGATCAAATACCGCGAAACACACCAATTAAATAACGTTTAAATTCATAATTATAAGTAAATATCACAAAAAACAGCGAGACATCACAATGTAATTATATGTTTACACTTTCGCATGTTGCGTTTCTGCTCCCCGCAGGCAGAATGAAAGAATTATTCTGATGAAACTGAGAGAGTTATGCGCCCATCGCTACAGAAAATTTATCTGCGACCGTTTGAGCTCAGTGACATAGCCGCATTTACTGCTGCGGTTAATGCCTCTCTGGACAGCCTGATCCCCTGGATGGTCTGGGCGCATCACGATTATCAGCCTCAAGAAGCAGAAAGCTGGATTCGCTTTACTCACTGGCAGCGGATGAAGGAGGAAGCAGAAGAGTTTGCGATTGTCGATCAACATGACCGGCTGCTGGGAGGCGCAGGCATACGCTTTGCCCGTCATCCGGGTGACACCAGCGCAATTGGCTACTGGGTTCGCAGTGATGCACAGCGTCAGGGGATCGCGAGCCGCGCGGTAGCAAAGCTGCTGCCGCTCGGATTTTCACGCCCGGAGACACGGGTAATTGAAATTCTGGCCGCTGAGGAAAACCTGGCCAGTCGGGGCGTAGCGGAGAAGTGCGGTGGCCAGTTTATTGGCTGTCGCTATGGCCTGATCGTATTAGAGGCGGGGCCGGTGAATACCGCGATTTATCATTTTCAGCGGCCGGATGCCGGTTAACTGCTGCCATCTGGTTGTCATCAGGACAAAAAAAGGGGCTGGCATCACGCCAACCCCTTGTTTGCTATTAACTTTTAGATGTCGCGTTAGCGATACCTTAGTTAAGACGCTCTTTAATACGAGCAGACTTACCAGTACGCTCACGCAGGTAGTACAGTTTGGCTTTACGCACAGCGCCACGACGTTTAACAGCGATGCTGTCAATGACAGGTGAATGAGTCTGGAATACACGCTCAACGCCTTCGCCGTTAGAAATTTTGCGAACAGTGAATGCAGAGTGCAGACCGCGGTTACGAATAGCGATAACCACGCCCTCGAATGCCTGCAGACGTTTTTTAGAACCTTCAACGACCCATACTTTCACTTCCACAGAATCACCCGGGCGGAAGGAAGGTACGTCCTGTTTCATCTGCTCTTGTTCAATTTGCTTGATAATGTTGCTCATAATTAAATCTCATATCCTGGGTAAACTGATAGTCGGGGAAGATCACTCTTCCACATCATCGTTTTGTTGCTGCTGAGATTCCCGCTGGAACTCATTCAGCAACCTTGCTTGCTCTTCAGTCAGAGCCAGGTTTTCCAGAAGTTCAGGTCTTCTCAGCCAGGTACGGCCTAGCGACTGCTTCAGACGCCAGCGGCGAATATCAGCATGGTTACCTGACAGTAATACTGCCGGGACCTCCACGCCGTCTAACACTTCAGGTCGGGTATAGTGCGGACAATCCAGCAAGCCATCAGAGAACGAATCCTCATCGGCTGACGCCTGCTTGCCGAGTACGCCTGGAATAAACCGGGCAACTGCGTCAATCATCGTCATTGCTGGCAGTTCCCCGCCGCTGAGAACGTAATCACCGATTGACCATTCTTCGTCAATTTCGGAATGAATTACGCGCTCATCAATCCCTTCATAACGGCCACAGACCAGAATTAACTTGTCCCGTGCCGCCAGTTCGCAAACGCCCTGTTGGTCCAGTTTGCGACCCTGAGGTGAAAGATATATCACTCTGGCGCCATCACCTGCCGCTGCTTTCGCTGCGGAGATGGCATCCCGTAAGGGTTGTACCATCATCAGCATTCCCGGTCCGCCGCCGTAAGGACGATCATCCACGGTACGGTGCCGGTCGTGCGTGAAGTCACGAGGACTCCAGCTCTGAATGCTGAGCAGACCGTTTTTTACAGCCCGGCCAGTTACCCCGTAATCGGTAATAGCGCGAAACATTTCTGGAAACAGGCTGATAACACCAATCCACATTGTATTCGCCGTTACGTTACCGTTCGATTCGGAGATCAAAAACCAGGATCCCAATCTACCTCAATGACGCCAGTAGAGAGATCGACTTTCCTGATAACCTGTTCATCAAGAAACGGAATTAACCGCTCCTGAGCACCGAATGCATCTTTCAGGTTTGCCTTAACGACGAGTACGTCGTTCGAGCCGGTTTCCATCATATCGATGACTTTACCCATCTCGTAGCCTTCGAGGTTAACTACCTGGCAGCCCATAAGGTCTTTCCAGTAGTAGTCGCCCTCTTCAAGCGATGGCAACTGCGTCGAGTCAACCTGAATTTCGCAATTGGTTAACTGAGCCGCCGCATCCCGATCGTCAATGCCTTTGACTTTGATGATCAGGTCCTGATTGTGGTGCTTCCAACCTTCCAGTTCGACCTGCTGCCATTTACCGGCGCGCTGGATGAACCAGGGTTGGTAGTTGAAGATGCTTTCAGCGTCTTCAGTGGAGGAAAACACTTTGAGCCAGCCGCGAATACCGTAGGCGGCTCCCATCTTACCCAATACAATCGGGTTAACAGGAGGCTGTGCGGCAAGTTGTCTGCTCATGCTCACCACCGTGACAGATTAAGCTGCTTTCTTAGCTTCTTTGACCAGCGCGTTAACGCGATCAGAGAGTGTTGCGCCCTGGCCAACCCAGTGCTCGATACGGTCCAGATCCAGACGCAGACCTTCAGCCTGACCAGATGCGATCGGGTTGAAGAAACCAACGCGCTCGATGAAACGACCGTTGCGTGCATTGCGGCTGTCAGTAACGACGACCTGATAGAACGGACGCTTTTTAGCGCCGTGACGTGCCAAACGAATTGTTACCATAACATCCTCTTCAGTTAATAAAACACCCGGCCCCCATCGAGGAACGGGGTCCGGGTGCTGTATAAAAAGCCCGAAAATTTTACTCATTTTGGCGAAAAAAGCAACCTAAACCGTGCCTTTCCGGGCTTTTTTGTGGAACGCTTAGCGGCCGGGGAATCCTGGCGGCATCATACCCTTCATGCCGCGCATCATTTTCGCCATACCGCCCTTCTTCATTTTCTTCATCATACGCTGCATGTCGTCGAACTGCTTCAATAAGCGGTTAACGTCCTGCACCTGCATTCCGGAGCCGGTTGCAATGCGGCGCTTGCGCGAGCCTTTGATGATTTCTGGTTTCTCACGCTCTTTGCGCGTCATCGAGTTGATGATGGCTTCCATGCGTACCAGCACTTTGTCATCCATCTGCGATTTCACATTGTCAGGCAACTGTCCCATACCCGGCAGTTTACCCATCAGGCTGGCCATGCCGCCCATGTTGCGCATCTGCTTCAACTGCTCAAGGAAGTCATTGAGATCAAAACCGTCGCCGGTTTTCAGCTTCTTGGCCAGTTTCTCCGCCTGGTCGCGGTCAACCTTGCTTTCGATATCTTCGATCAGTGACAGCACGTCACCCATGCCGAGGATACGTGACGCAATACGGTCAGGATAGAACGGTTCAAGCGCTTCGGTTTTTTCGCCGACACCCATGAATTTAATCGGCTTGCCGGTGATATGGCGAATCGACAGCGCTGCACCACCGCGGGCATCGCCGTCGACCTTGGTCAGGATAACCCCGGTCAGCGGCAGCGCTTCATTAAAGGCTTTCGCCGTGTTTGCGGCATCCTGACCGGTCATGGCATCGACCACAAACAGCGTTTCTACCGGTTTAATCGCGGCATGAACCTGTTTGATTTCGTCCATCATCGCTTCGTCAACGTGCAGACGACCGGCGGTATCCACCAGCAGCACATCGTAGAACTTCAGGCGGGCTTCACGCAGCGCATTGTTAACGATATCGACCGGCTTCTGACTGAGATCGGACGGACAGAAATCCACGCCAACCTGCTGTGCCAGGGTTTCCAGCTGTTTGATTGCCGCCGGACGATAGACGTCGGCAGAAACCACTAAGACTTTCTTCTTATGTTTCTCACGCAGGAACTTACCCAGCTTAGCGACGCTGGTAGTTTTACCGGCACCCTGCAGGCCCGCCATCAGTACTACGGCTGGTGGCTGAGCTGCCAGGTCGAGTGCATTGTTCTCTGCACCCATCGCCGCAACCAGCTCGTTACGAACGATTTTGATGAACTCCTGACCTGGCGTCAGGCTTTTATTCACATCATGGCCGACAGCGCTCTCTTTCACACGGTTGATGAAGTCACGCACCACCGGCAGTGCAACGTCAGCTTCAAGCAGCGCCATGCGCACTTCACGCAGGGTCTCTTTGATGTTCTCTTCAGTCAGCCTTCCGCGGCCGCTGATATTTCGCAGGGTTTGCGACAAACGATCGGTTAAATTATCAAACATGGTCTCTCACTAAAAAAAAGATCGCGAGGTGCCTGATCGGCAGAATGCGGCGGATTATAACACGAAGCCTCGGCGATCTCTGCAATTGCCCCTCAGATCGTTTGGAGCCTGCTTCGGCTGGCGCTATACTGCCTTTTTCCTTATCTGACTGACCTGAAAGGATCTATGTTCGTTTTCGCGATAGTGGCGCTATTCGCCTACTCCTTAAGTCTTGCCCTTATCATTCCCAGCCTGTTGAAACGTAACGGCGGCTGGCGGCGAATGGCGATGTTCTCTGCCTGTGTGGCGCTGGTGACACACGCGGTCGCCCTGCAGCAACGCATATTTGCGGTTGATAGCGGACAGAATTTAAGCCTGCTCAACATTGGCTCGCTGGTGAGCCTGTTGATCTGCGCCATCATGACCATTGTGGCGTCACGCAACCGTGGCTGGCTGCTGCTGCCGATTGTCTACAGCTTCGCGCTGATTAATCTGGCCTTCGCCACCTTCGTCCCCAATGCGTTCATTACCCATCTGGAAACCACGCCAGGCATGATGATCCATATCGGCCTGTCGCTGTTCGCCTATGCGACGCTGATTATTGCCGCGCTCTATGCGCTGCAGCTGGCGTGGATTGATTACCAGCTGAAAAACAAGCGACTGGCATTTACCCAGGATATGCCGCCGCTGCTGACCATCGAACGTAAGATGTTTCACATTACCCAGGTCGGCGTCGTGCTGCTGACGCTGGTGCTCTGTACAGGTCTGTTTTATATGCAGGATCTCTTCAGCGCAGAAAACGTCGATAAAGCCGTACTCTCCATCATTGCGTGGTTTGTTTATATCGTTTTGCTCTGGGGGCACTATCATGAAGGCTGGCGTGGTCGCCGCGTCGTCTGGTTTAACTGTAGCGGTGCGGTGCTGTTAACCATGGCTTACTTCGGCAGTCGCATCCTGCAGCATCTGCTTGTCCCTACCTCTCGTTAAAAAGGAAGTTCTGCGTTGGAGAATGTTTCAACCACCACGCTGATTATTATTCTCTGCGTCATGGTCCTGGTTTCCGCCTGGTTTGCCGGGTCGGAAACCGGAATGATGACGCTTAACCGCTATAAGCTGCGCCATCAGGCAAAAAACGGTAATCGTGCCGCACGCCGGGTGGAGAAGCTGCTGCGTCGTCCTGACCGGCTGCTGAGTCTGGTTTTAATCGGTAACAACCTGGTCAATATTCTGGCCTCCGCCCTTGCCACCATCGTAGGCATGCGTATTCACGGTGATGAAGGCGTCGCAATTGCGACCGGCATCCTGACCTTTGTGGTGCTGGTCTTTGCCGAAGTGCTGCCGAAAACCGTGGCGGCGCTCTATCCCGAGCGCGTCGCCTTTCCCAGCAGCCTGCTGCTGGTCCCGCTGCAATACATCATGCTGCCGCTGGTCTGGCTGCTCAACACCATTACCCGGCTGCTGATGAGAATAGCGGGTATCCGCGCTGACGGTGCCATTAACTCTGCGCTGAGCAAAGAGGAGTTACGTACCATCGTCTATGAATCGCGTAGCCTGATGTCACGCCGTAACCAGGACATGCTGCTCTCTGTGCTCGACCTGGAGAAAGTCAGCGTTGACGACATCATGGTGCCGCGTAATGAGATCGTCGGCATCAACATCAACGATGACTGGAAGTCGGTCGTACGTCAGCTGAGTCACTCGCCACACGGCCGCATCGTGCTGTTCCGGGATTCGCTGGATGACTGCGTCGGCATGCTGCGGGTACGCGAAGCGTGGCGCATGATGACGGAGAAAAAAGAGTTCACCAAAGAGACACTGCTGCGTGCCGCCGATGAGATCTACTACATCCCGGAAGGTACACCGCTGAACACTCAGCTGGTGAAGTTTCAGCGCAATAAAGAGAAAGCGGGCGTGGTGGTGGATGAATATGGCGACATTAAAGGGCTGGTGACGATTGAGGACATTCTGGAGGAGATTGTTGGTGACTTTACCACCTCCATGTCACCGTCGCTGGCAGAAGAAGTAATGCCGCAGAATGATGGCTCGGTGCTGATTGAGGGCAGTGCTAACGTGCGTGAAATCAACAAGGCATTTAACTGGCAGTTGCCAGAGCAGGAAGCCCGCACCATCAACGGCATGCTGCTGGAAGCGCTGGAAGAGATCCCCGCCATCGCCACCCGGGTTCAGATAGGCCACTACAACGTCGATATTCTGGACGTGCAGGATAACATGATCAAACAGGTGCGCATTACGCCAAAGACGCCCCTGAAAAAATCGGTCGGTTCCTGAAGCCATAAAAAAACGCCGCAATCGACAGGATGCGGCGTTTTTTTTAGCAGAGAAGTCCTGACTAGATGTGCAGTTCTTTCAGCTTTTCAGCAGGCAGTTTCAGATCGTCGTTGCGGTTAACGCCGATCTCATGCGCCAGCACATTGCGGGCAATCTGCTGCGCTTCGTCCAGTGAGTGCAGTTTGTAGCTGCCACACTGGTATTCATTCAGCTCAGGGATCTGGTTCTGATCTTTCACTTTCAGAACATCTTCCATCGCCCCTTTCCACGCTTTCGCAACGCGCTGCTCGTCTGGCGTACCAATCAGGCTCATGTAGAAGCCGGTGCGGCAACCCATCGGCGAGATATCGACGATTTCCACACCGTCACCATTCAGGTGGTCACGCATGAATCCGGCAAAGAGATGCTCCAGCGTATGAATGCCACGCTCAGTGAGGATATCAATGTTCGGGCGGCAAAAACGCAGGTCAAAGACGGTAATCGTATCGCCATGCGGAGTCTTCATGGTTTTTGCAACGCGTACTGCCGGTGCGCCCATGATGGTGTGATCAACGGTAAAACTGTCCAGTAGTGGCATACGTCACCTCCTGTTCTGAGAATTTTTTTTAAAACGATGAAACTTTTCTGTTCGCCCAACGTCTGAATATATGAAAGACGCGCATTTGTTATCATCATCCCTGACAACAGAGATGTTAATTTGGCCACATTGATGTGGCCTTTTTCTTTTCTACCCTTCCCGGCTCGCCAGATACGCTTCAAAATCCAGCTTATCATTCGCTTCCAGCTCTTGCTGTGCAGCAACAGATTCCTGCGCCTGACGCGTGAAATCGTCTTCTGTCAGCACTTCCAGCGGCTCTTCGCAGAGCAGATGGCGGTACTGTTCAGCCAGCGCCACGCCCGTTCCGGTGACACCATTGTCCTTCATTACCTGAAGGATGCGCGCCGAGTAGGTTAGCTCAGGATCGTCGAATGATGCTACCAGTTGATCGCAAACCTGCTGATATTCCGTGCTGTCCTGATTATTGCTGTCTAAGACTTCAGCAACGCGACGCAGATCGGCAAACAGGGTCTTGCCTACTTCCACCAGCGAATGCTCCGCATCTCCACAGCCCACAGCAATTTTCTGATCCGGTTTACGCCCTTCCAGCACCACCCGGTTCCAGTTTTTGCGGGTGCACTGCAACTCATCGGCACTCATTTCCGGCGCATCCGCCAGGGTACACCAGATCAGGAACAGGTCGAGGAAGCGAACCTGATTCTCATCAACGCCGATGGCAGAGAACGGGTTGATATCCAGCGAGCGCACTTCAATGTATTCAATGCCGCCACGCAGCAGCGCATCTGAAGGTGCTTCACCCGAGCGTGTCACACGCTTAGGGCGGATTGGCGCATAAAGCTCATTCTCAATCTGCAATACGTTAGTATTGAGCTGCAGCCAGTTACCGTCAGCATCTTTGGTGCCCATCGCCGCATACTCTTCAGATGGCGTTCTGATCGCATTCTTCAGCGCAGTGACATAGCCTTCCAGAGAGTTAAACGTGATGCCCAGTGAGCTCTGCGATTTATTGGTGTAGCCTAAATCGCTCAGACGCAGCGAGGTGGCGTACGGCAGCCACATGGTATCTTTGTCATTGGTTTCGAACGGCAGCGCACTCTCACGGCCCTGCAGGAAGCTGGAGCTGATAGCCGGCGATGCGCCAAACAGATACGGGATCACCCAGCCGAAGCGATAGTAGTTGCGGATCAGCCGCAGGTAGCCCGCTGAGATAGTCTCTTTGCCGCTTTCCTGATCTTTCACGTCAGCCCACTCCTGCCAGAATGAAAGCGGCAGCGAGAAGTTATAGTGAATGCCGGAGATGGTCTGCATCAACGCGCCGTAACGGTTTTTCAGGCCTTCGCGGTAGAGCGTCTTCATCTTGCCGATATTGGAGGTGCCATATTGCGCCAGCTCGATATTGTCCGCGTCGTCAATCTCGCACGGCATACTGAAGGGCCACATGCGTTCATCACCCAGTTCACGGGCAACGTGACGGTGGATATCGCGCAGGAAAGCCAGCATATGATCGATGCTGTGATCCACTGGCGTAATAAATTCCAGCAGTGTTTCGGCAAAGTCAGTGGTGATCCAGTCATGCTTCAGCGCCGAGCCCAGAGATTCAGGGTGGCCGGTTTTTGCCAGATCGCCATTTTCCTGTACACGCAGCGTTTCACGCTCGATGCCACGGCCAATACCTTTCAGGGCATTGGGATGCGCTTCCAGCCAGGAGAGCGCTTTAGATACGTCCGGGATCACATTACCCCCCCGCTGTGATAATAATTTATTTTTGTTCAGCATAATGTTAACCGTAGCCTCGAATCTGTGCGAATCAATGCCACCATTGCATACCCTGTAATGTGGCAGTCGCGATAACGATATAACGCAGTGTTTTGCCGACGGCGAGAAACAGCATCGCAGGTAGCCAGGCGAAACGTAACCAGCCTGCGAGAACGCAGAGCAGATCACCTACCACCGGCAGCCAGCTGAATAACAGTGCTGCAGGTCCCAGTCGGTGCAACCACGTCATTGCTGTGTCATGCCATCGCCCCTGACGTTTTAGCGGCAGCAAGCGACCAATAAGAATGTTGGTTAAGCCGCCCAAGGTGTTTCCCAGGGATGCGGCCAAAAGCAACCCGTAAACTGATGTCTTTTTTGCTATCAATAGTGCTATCAGCAGTGCTTCGGAACTTCCCGGCAGGAGCGTCGCACTCAGAAAACTGCTGCCGAACATCGAGGCATAGGCGAGAACGTCACTCACAGTAAGCGGACATCCACCACGTCCATGCCCGCCGCCTTCGCGGCCTGAATCCCAAAGTCCGCATCCTCGAACACCACACAACGTGCCGGCGCCACACCCAGCAGCTCAGCGCAGCGTAAGAAGGTTTCAGGCTCAGGTTTATGACGCTGAACGTCGTCAGCGCCGACAACTGCTGAGAAGAGCTCACGCACGCCCAGCTGCGTCAGTAACGCCTCTGCCATGCTGTGTTCGCTTCCGGTACCCACCGCCATCGGACGACGCCCGTGATACGCTTTTACCACCTCCATTAATGGCAGTGGCCTGACGTTTTCCAGCAGCATCGCTTTCACAGCAGCCGTTTTTTCTGCAGCAAGAAGATGAGGGTCGAGTGACGACTGATTGGATTCAATGATGAACTGCGCCAGCCGCCAGGCGGGAGCGCCATTGAAGTCGATAATACGCGCTTCATCCAGCGTTAATCCATAACGCGCCAGTACCTGACGCCACGCTTTTCGATGTGTCGGCTCAGTATCAAGAATCGTGCCGTCCATATCGAAAATCAGGGCGTCATATTGATCGTACATTGTCACTCCGGACATTCACCAAATGAGACATTACTTTAGCCTAATGTGGACAGGTTGTCGCCAGGGGGGATGAACAGCAAATGCTTTGAAAGCATTAGCAATTTTTGTTTTCAGATAAAGGTGATCGTGCGCGGCCAGGGATAACCGTACGAATTTGCAGCGATTTTTTAACATTATTTTGGCAGACAGGCGGCGGCGGACGGGCGTGAGCAGCAAAACAGAGAGTGCTGACACGTGAAACAGGCGCTGTAATTCGCTTAAGTCAGAATGATGAATCAGTGAGGCGGGTTAAGCAGAAAAACAGTATGGGTAAAGCCAGAGAGAAACTGCAGGGGTTATAAGGAAACTTGCTTAACTTTGGGTCATGGGCGGTAAATGATGCAAAAGAGTGGTGTCAGGCACAATCTTAGCGATAATCACGCCACGATAAATTGAGGGATTTTTGAAAACTAAAAGATGGTGCATCCAGGAGGATTCGAACCTCCGACCGCTCGGTTCGTAGCCGAG
>NZ_JACVVI010000032.1:0-16042 GCF_016658625.1 Pantoea sp. S62
GGCCAACGCGTTGCGTTGTTCAAAAACGCTCCCGGCGTTTTTGTCCATGGCGCGGGACGCTTTCCTCCTCTGCCCGTGTTCCCTGCGCTTTTAGCTAACGCGTTGCTGTCAGAGCAACCCTGATTGGGTTTGTCAGCAATCTGCAACGCCGCTATCGCGGCATTTTAATGCACCTTTGTGTAAGCGCTACCATTCCTTCCCCCCTTTAATCTTCTGAATGCGCACGCAACGCCACGAAATAAGAATATTCAGCTTGTGTAAACGATACCATTTATCCAGACTTGATCACGCTTTCGGGCGCGCTGATGTGCTACTTTTTACCGATGCCTCTCTGGCTTTTGACGCTTACCAGGATCTCACATGGAAAAATTCAACCCGGTCGATCACCCGCATCGCCGTTACAATCCACTGATTGATCAATGGATTCTCGTTTCACCTCATCGGGCCAAACGTCCGTGGCAGGGCGCGCAGGAAACGCCGGCGGTCAATACCTTACCGTCGCACGATCCGGACTGCTTCCTGTGTGCCGGAAATACCCGCATCACCGGTGACAAAAACCCGGACTATGCTGGCACGTACGTCTTTACCAATGACTTTGCTGCACTGATGACCGACACGCCTGACGCGCCCGAGAGCGACGATATCCTGATGCGCTGTGAAAGCGCACGCGGCACCAGTCGGGTCATCTGCTTCTCGCCTGATCACAGCAAAACTCTGCCGGAGATGTCACTGAGCGCGCTGGAAGAAGTGGTGCGCACCTGGCAGGCGCAGACCGCCGATCTGGGTCAGCACTATCCGTGGGTGCAGGTGTTTGAGAACAAAGGCGCGGCGATGGGCTGCTCTAACCCGCATCCGCACGGTCAGATCTGGGCTAACAGCTTCCTGCCGAATGAAGCGCAGCGCGAAGATGATCATCAGCGCGACTATTTCGCTAAACATGGCTCGCCGATGCTGGTCGATTATCTGGCACGCGAGCAGCAGGATGGCAGCCGCACCGTGGTGGAAACCGAACACTGGCTGGCCGTGGTGCCGTGGTGGGCCGCCTGGCCGTTTGAAACCCTGCTGCTGCCGAAAGCGCACGTTAAACAGCTGACCGATCTCAGTGAAGCGCAGAGTGCCGATCTGGCGAAAGCCATCAAGCAGCTGACCAGCCGCTACGACAACCTGTTCCAGTGCTCCTTCCCCTACTCAATGGGCTGGCACGGCGCGCCGTTTAACGGCGAAGCCAACGATCACTGGCAGCTGCATGCGCACTTCTATCCGCCGCTGCTGCGCTCAGCAACGGTACGTAAATTTATGGTTGGCTATGAAATGCTGGCCGAAACCCAACGCGATTTAACGGCGGAACAGGCGGCGGAACGTCTGCGTTCTGTCAGCGACGTTCACTTCCGTGAGGCACAACAATGAGCTTAAAAACCATCACGCAGCAGCTTTTCTCTGACACCTTCGGTTACGCCGCCACCCACACCATTCAGGCGCCGGGCCGCGTTAACCTGATTGGCGAGCACACCGACTATAACGACGGCTTTGTGCTGCCGTGTGCCATCGATTACCAGACGGTGATCGCCTGCGCCCGCCGTGACGATCGCCAGATTCGCGTGGTCGCGGCTGATTATGAGAATGCGCAGGACACCTTCTCGCTGGACGAAGAGATCGTCAGCGTGCAGGAACCAATGTGGGCTAACTATGTGCGCGGCGTGGTGAAACATCTGCAGCAGCGTCATGCTGATTTCGGCGGCATCGATATGGTGATCAGCGGCAACGTGCCGCAGGGTGCGGGCCTCAGTTCATCCGCCTCGCTGGAAGTCGCGGTTGGCACCGTGGTGCAGCAGCTTTATAACCTGCCGCTGGATGGCGCAGCCATCGCGGTGAATGGTCAGGAAGCGGAGAACCAGTTTGTTGGCTGTAACTGCGGCATCATGGACCAGCTGATTTCCGCACTGGGGCAGAAAGATCACGCCATGCTGCTCGACTGCCGCACGCTGGGCACGCGTCCGGTGTCGATGCCGGAAGATATTGCGGTGGTGATCATCAACTCCAACTTCCGTCGCAGCCTGGTCGGCAGCGAATACAATACCCGCCGCGAGCAGTGTGAAGCGGGCGCGCGTTTCTTCAGCAAGAAGGCGCTGCGTGACGTTGAACTGACCGAGTTTGAAGCGGCGCAGGCGCAGCTCGACCCGCAGGTGGCAAAACGCGTGCGTCACGTCCTGACCGAGAACGCCCGTACGCTGGAAGCGGCCGATGCGCTGACTCAGGGCGACCTGACCCGTATGGGCCAGCTGATGGCCGAATCACACGCCTCGATGCGTGACGACTTCGAGATCACCGTGCCGCCGATCGATACGCTGGTTGAGATCGTGAAAGCGCAGATCGGTGAACGCGGCGGCGTGCGTATGACCGGCGGCGGCTTTGGTGGCTGCATCGTGGCACTCATGCCACTGGATCTGGTCGATCAGGTGAAAGCCGCCGTTGCTGAGCAGTACGAAGCCGCGACTGGCATCAAAGAGACCTTCTACGTCTGCAAAGCCTCTGAAGGAGCCGGCCAATGCTGAATGACGTCAACTCCCATGCGCCTGACGGTCAGCCGTGGCGCATAACGGTACTGCGCAATGCCAACGGCATGCTGGCGACCTTTATGGACTGGGGCGCAACCTGGCTTTCTGCCCGCATCCCGATGCAGGAAGGCACCGTGCGTGAAGCGCTGCTCGGCTGCGCCACACCCTCTGACTATCTGCATCAGGATGCCTATCTGGGTGCCACGGTGGGCCGTTACGCCAACCGCATCGCCGGAGCAAAGCTCAATAAGCTGAACCGCCAGCTGGTGCCAAACCAGGGTGCCCATCAGCTGCATGGCGGGCCGGAAGGCTTTGATAAACGCCGCTGGCAGATTGTCAGCCAGTCCGACAGCGAGGTGCATTACCGCATCGATTCGCCGGATGGCGATCAAGGCTATCCGGGCAATCTGATTGCCGACCTGCACTATCAGCTGGATGACCAGAACTGCCTGAGCATCCGCTATGAAGCGCGCTGCGACCAGCCCTGCCCGGTCAATCTGACTAACCATGCCTACTTTAACCTTGATGCGCATCATGGCGACGCCCGCCAGCATCGCTTACAACTGCACGCCGACCAGTATCTGCCGGTCGACAGCGAAGGGATTCCGAATGCGCCGCTGAAAGCCGTCGCCGATACCAGTTTCGATTTCCGCAACGCCAAAGTCGTGGCGCAGGATTTCCTGGCAGACGACGACCAGCGGGCGGTGAAGGGTTATGACCATGCGTTTCTGCTCAACAGTGCAGGCGACGATAGTCAGCCTGCGGCGGAACTCTGGTCGGAAGATGGCAGATTGCAGCTCAGCGTAACCACCTCGGCACCGGCACTGCAGTTCTACACCGGCAACTACCTGGCCGGCACGCGTGCCCGTGAGCAGGCGAGCTATACTGCATTCCAGGGCATTGCGCTGGAGAGTGAATTTTTACCGGATTCGCCTAATCATGCTGAGTGGCCTCAGCCGGATTGCTGGCTGCAGCCGGGAGAGCGCTGGGAATCCGTGACGCGGTATCGCTTCACGCCACGCTGAGCCTCCGGCTGAAAAACGCGCAGTGCGTCACACACAGGCTTACGCGCTGCCCGCTTTTCCGTTATGGTATGGCGCAATCAGCTCGTGTTTCAGGCGGGCAGCAGCAGGTTTCCAATCTCACAGAAACATCACAGTATTAAGGAGTTAAGCTATGGCTGTAACTAAGCTGGTTCTGGTGCGACACGGCGAAAGCCAGTGGAACAACGAAAACCGCTTTACCGGTTGGTATGATGTTGACCTTTCTGAGAAAGGTCGTGGCGAAGCCAAATCAGCAGGTCAGCTGCTGAAGAAAGAGGGCTTTGTTTTTGATTTCGCTTACACCTCCGTACTGAAGCGTGCGATTCATACGCTGTGGAATGTGCTGGATGAGCTGGATCAGGCCTGGCTGCCGGTTGAGAAAACCTGGCGTCTGAACGAGCGTCACTACGGTGCGCTGCAGGGTCTGGACAAAGCGGAAACTGCTGCCAAATATGGCGACGAGCAGGTTAAGCAGTGGCGTCGCGGCTTTGCCGTTACCCCACCAGAGCTGGATCGTTCAGATGAGCGCTTCCCGGGCCATGACCCGCGTTACGCGAAACTGACCCCGGAGCAGCTGCCAACGACCGAAAGCCTGGCGCTGACCATCGACCGCGTTATCCCTTACTGGAACGACACCATTCTGCCGCGCATCAAAAGCGGTGAGAAAGTGATCATTGCTGCACACGGCAACTCACTGCGTGCGCTGGTGAAATATCTGGATAACCTGAGCGAAGATGAAATTCTCGAGCTGAACATCCCTACCGGCGTTCCGCTGGTGTATGAGTTCGATGAAAACTTCAAACCGCTGAAACGCTACTACCTGGGCGACCAGGACGAGATTGCTGCGAAAGCTGCCGCCGTTGCGAATCAGGGTAAAGCGAAGTAATTTCTCGCTGACATGCAAAAAGGCCAGACGAAAGTCTGGCCTTTTTTATTGGGCTGCGCCCGGCAATGCTGCGCGTCATGTTTAACTGCCAGAGTAAAAGCCTGGATGTCAGCACGTACCAGACTAATCACATACTCAAATCCGTCTAAGTCTGGCAGCAATAAACTAGCTCGACGCAGGGAACAGGGTCAGAAGAGGAAAGCGTCCCGCGCCAGGGACAAAAACGCCGGGAGCGTTTTTGAACAACGCAACGCGTTGGCCCGGCAACGGGCGCACCTCAGGGATGAGGTGCGTAATCGCGCGGGCAGAGCGACCAGGGACTGGCTTGAGCGTCTTTCCGATCTGTCCGTGTTCCCTGAGCAGGCTCACTCTCCACAGCAAATCCGGCCAGACTTTGTTAATGAGTCTGAATAACCAATCAACCGCGGCGCTGTTTAACCGCTGCCGCCAGCTGACGCAGCACTTTATCAGTATCTTCCCAGCCGATACAGGCGTCGGTGACGCTTTTGCCATAGACCAGCGGCTCGCCGCTCTCCAGGCTCTGGTTGCCTTCCACCAGATGACTCTCAATCATCACACCGACAATCGCCTGCTCACCGTTGATCAGCTGCTGTGAAACATCGTCTGCCACAACCATCTGACGCTGGAACTGCTTGCTGCTGTTGGCATGGCTGAAATCGATCATCACCTGCTGTGGCAGACCCGCTTTCGCCAGACCCGCTTTAACATCAGCGACATGCTGCGCGCTATAGTTCGGCTCTTTGCCGCCGCGCAGGATGATGTGGCAGTCACCGTTGCCGCTGGTTTCCACAATCGCGGAGTGACCATACTTGGTTACTGACAGGAAACAGTGCGGGGAGCCCGCTGCGTTGATCGCATCAATCGCCACCTTGATCGTGCCATCGGTGCCGTTTTTAAAGCCTACCGGACAGGAAAGACCGGATGCCAGCTCGCGGTGAACCTGAGATTCCGTAGTACGCGCACCAATCGCGCCCCAGCTCATCAGGTCTGCCACATACTGCGGGGTAATCATATCCAGAAACTCGCCCGCCGCCGGTAAACCGCTGTCATTAATCTCCAGCAGCAGCTTACGCGCCAGACGCAGACCGTCGTTCAGCTGGTAGCTGTTATCCATATACGGGTCATTAATCAGCCCTTTCCAGCCCACCGTCGTGCGCGGCTTTTCAAAATAGACCCGCATGACCACTTCCAACTCGCCTTTCAGCTCATCACGCAGTGCCAGCAGGCGGCTTGCATACTCTTTCGCCGCGTCAGTGTCATGAATTGAGCAGGGTCCAATCACCACCAGCAAACGATCATCCTTGCCCTGCAGGATCTGATGAATCGCCTGACGGGCATGTGAAACGGTCTGTGCAGCACGATCGGTCGCCGGGAATTTTTCGAGCAGCGCAACAGGAGGTAACAGCTCTTTAATCTCTTTGATGCGTAAATCATCGTTCTGGTAATTCATACTGATTCCATATTATTTCTTGCCCGGCGCCCGCCGGACACATCCTGTCCAATGTAGCCCGAAGCGTCAGGGGTGTAAATTCCCGCTGCGGGTTAAATGTGCGGGTCATATTTGCATTAATCAGGTTAGCGACTAAACTTTTTAATGGTAAGCACTGAGGAACGTCCCGCTTACCTTATTTAATTACCCTGTTTAAGCCAACTGGCGAATTTTATTTCGTCAGGGATTTCTTTACCCGAAATTGCACCTCTGGGCTTAAAGCCTCTTCATTTATTAACGGGAGCATAATGATGAAAAAGTTTGCCTTAATTTTTTTGACAGCAGCAATGACACTGAGCAGCGGTGCGGTACTGGCTGCAGACAGCAGCAGCAATAACGGTACAGCGAACCAGGCAGCCAGTGCAGGTGCAGCAGCGGGTGGAGCGAAAGAGAATCTGCCACCAAATAATGTCGATAACAGCAAAATTAATAACACTGGTACTAACACGAATCCTGCAACGTCTGGCAGCACCACCAGCAATGGTAATATGTCTGCTAACGAAATTGACCAGAACAGCCAGTGTAAAGATGGCAAATGTCCGAACGTGAATAAAAAAGTTCAGACCAAAGTGGGCGGCGGTGACGTAAATACGAAAACCGACGGCACTTCACAGTAATTCTGTTTAGCCTGGAGAGCTGCGGCTCTCCGGGTTTTTCTCCCCTCAGCCCCACTCTTCCGCTATGCTAATCCTGTGAAATTTACAGGAAATCCTTCATGGCCGTTTTGCTTTTGATTGACGATCATCCGCTGGTTGAAGTGGCACTTGAAGCTGCCCTGAGCCAGTCGCCCATACCCGTTAAGCTGCTTTCTGCCAGCAGTGAAAAAGCCGCCCGCCCCTTACTTGAGGAGCAACCGGACATTATTGTGCTGGATATCGGCCTGCCGGACAGCGATGGGCTGGAGTTCCTGCGTCGCCTCAAGATCCATCGTCCTGATTGCCCGGTCCTTATCTACTCTGCGCAGCAGACCCGCCACTATATGCGTCGCGCTCAGGCGCTGGGTGCCGCCGGTTACGTGGTAAAGAGTCAGCGCATGACGCAGTTGCTCAGCGCCATTCTGGCGGTGCTGGGCGGTCAGACAGCCTTTCCGGTGATGGATGATGAGCCCGAGCTGCCGCTGACCCAGAAGGAGCGTCAGATTCTGGCACTGCTGGCCAGTGGGTTATCCAATCTGCAAATCGCGGCTCAGCTGCACATCAGTAACAAAACGGTCAGTACCCATAAAAAGAACATTCTGGAAAAAACCGGTGCCCGATCAGTGGTGGAACTGGCTGACCTGTGGAAAGCCCAGCAGTGAGAGTTATTCTACTGATGCTGCTTTTATTGTGTTGCTCCGCGCTGGCTGATGTGCGTCCGGTGAGCAGCGTCAACCTGCCGATGATGCTGCCCGTTACCCATGCGGAAACCATGCAGGGCAGGATCCTGCGCGTCGGCCTGCTGGAAGAGAACCACGCACCCTGGGCGATGCGTATCGGCAATGACCTCTATGGTATCAACGCCGACTATCTTTCCGCGCTGCGACAGCTGACCGGCGCGCAGTTCACCCTCAACCTTTACAGCGATCAGCCGCATCTGATGCAGGCCCTGACCAGCGGCCAGATCGATTTTGCGCTGGGCATGTGGAGTGCCCCGCTGCCATCCGGCACCCTGAGCAGCGAAAACTGGTTCAGCAGTCCGCTGCGGGTTTATCGCAATCAGCAAAACCAGCGTGCCGTGATGTTTAACAGCCAGAATGCGTCGCTTGCAATCAGTGACAGCACCCTGGCTCAGCTGCCATCTGCGCTGGCGGCCCGTCACAGCTGGCGACGCTACAGCAGCGATCTGCAGGCGCTCTATACCCTGCTTAATCAGCAGAATGACTATGTGGTGGCGGATGAAACCAGCGCCGGCTTTCTGCTAAGCCAGCTGCAACAGGGCCAGATTTATCAGATCGCCTCCCACATCGAGGCCGGCCAGCTCAACCTGCGTGCGGTGGCGCGCGATCCCCAGCTTATCAGCTGGATAAATCAGAGCCTGCGTCAGCTGCCTGCAGAACTGATGAACACGCTACAGGCGCGCTGGAGCAGCAGCCTGCCGCGCTATCAGGATACCCAGACCCTGATGCTCAGCCCTGCTGAGCGCGCCTGGATTGCCGATCATCCGCGTATTACTTACACCGCCGAGCCGGACAACTATCCCTGGAGTTACCGCGATGCCAGCGGAACCGCCCGGGGCTATGGCGTGGACCTGCTGAAAGCGATTGCGCAGAGCACCGGATTAGCGTTTGAGCCGGTGTGGGTCAGTAATCCCCGCCAGGCCAGCACGCTGATTCAGCAAAAGCAGGCGATGCTGCAGCTGATGCAGCCGCTGAATGGCGATGCGATGCAGAGCACGTCGCTGCCGGTGTGGCGCGCGCTGTGGGGCATCTACAGCGTCCAGTCCGATACGTTGGCACACTGGCGCGACCTGCGCGGCAAGCGGATCGGCGTGTTGCAGGATGACCTGGCGCTGCGTCTGCTGCCTGCGGATCTGCAGCCACAGCTGTTTGCCGACCGTAATAGCCTCTATGACGCGCTGGCAAAGGGGCAGATCGATGCGCTGGTCGATAACGTGCTCTCCGCCCGCTGGCGTATCGCCAGCCGCGATGATGCCCGTATTCACCTCGCCTTTGCCGCCAGCGACATCGCCTGGCCGATTGCACTCGGCGTCACACCGGACCAGCCAGCGCTGCGCACCCTGCTGGATCGCGCGCTGCAGCAGATTCCGGCCGATACCCAGAGCCAGATGCGTGATAGCTGGTCAACGCCGCCGCAGCCTGGCAGCGTGATGGTGATGCGTTCGCTGCCGATGGTGGTGCTGGCAGTAGCCGGTGCAGCCATTGTGCTGCTGCTGTTACTGCTGGCGCGCCGCTACTGGCAGCAGCGCCGGGAACGTCAGCAGCGTGAGCAGGCGGAACATGCCAATGCGATGAAAAGCCAGTTCCTGGCGACCGTCAGTCATGAACTGCGCACGCCGATGCAGGCGATCCTGGGTCTGCTGGAGCTGGAGAAACAACAGCACAGTAGCCAGAATCTTTCGCTGCTGCACAGCAGCGCACAATCGCTGCTGACTCTGCTGAATGACCTGCAGGATCATGCGCGCATCGAGAGCAACAGTTTTACCCTGGCACCCCGTCCGCTGGCGCTGGCGCAGTGGCTCAATCAACAGCAGCATTTTTATCATCCGTTGATGCGCACTGACGGCCCGCGTCTGATCGTCGAGGCGCTGACGCCGCTGCCTGACACCGTATTGATTGATGCCGACCGTTTGCAGCAGGTAGTCAACAACCTGATGACCAATGCGCTGAAATTCACCCGCCACGGCGCGATTCGTCTGACTCTTGCCGCTAAGCAGCAGCTGGTTCTGACGGTGAGCGACAGCGGCAGCGGGATTCCGCCGGAGGAACAGCAGAAGCTGTTTGACCCGTGGTATCAGGCGCCGTCCGGAAAATCCGTTTCGGTGCAGGGCAGCGGGCTGGGACTGTTTATCTGCCGCGAAATGGTGTTGCGGATGGGCGGCGACATCCGGCTCACCTCTGAACCTGGTCACGGCACTCAGGTCACCGTAACACTGCCGCTGGAAATCTGCGCGCCACTAAGCCATGCGGATGAGACGTCCCTGCCCGGCTTTCCTCATCTTAGGGTGGCGATTGTCGATGACCATCCAGCCAATCTGCTGGTGATGCAGCAGCAGCTGGCGCGCTTTGCGATTCAGGCTGACACCTTCGAACAGGGACGCGCGCTGCTGCAGGCCGACGCAAAGCAGCCTTATGATCTATTGTTTATCGACCAGATGATGCCGCGCCCTGACGGTACGCTGCTGCTGCGGATATTGCGTCGGCGTGACCGCCAGCGTGGACGTCAGGCGATGCGGGTGCTCTGCTCGGCTGACGCGCAGTTGCTGTCACGGCTGCCTGAGGCGGGCGAGCGGGTGCTGATTAAACCGGTGCAGTTAGCCGATCTCAGCGCGCTACTGGCAGAGTGGCAGCAGGCGTGGCAGGAAGATCCGCTGGCGACACTGGATGACAATCTGTGGCAGCTGGCGCAGCAGAATGACAAATTCCTCAGCCGTCTGAGCCAGACGCTGCACAGTACGGTAACACAGGACCTGGCTGTAATGTGTGAGGCACACGAACGCGCAGACTGGACGCAGTTCGCCGAAGCAGCACACCGGATGAAAGGAAGCTGCCTGCTGGCAGGGCTGGAGCATGGCGCGCAGCTCAGCCAGCAGCTGACGGAGCAGGTTAAACAGCATCAGGACACGTCTGAGACGTGGCAATTACTGATATTATTCGTAAACAGGTTACTGAAAAAACTGGAAACTTATGGCACATACCCACACTCATAGCGGGCAGGATAGTAATCGCACGCGTCTGGCGGCAGCCTTCGGGGTGACCGTCGTCTTCATGGTTGCTGAAGTGATTGGCGGCTGGCTATCGGGTTCACTGGCGCTGCTGGCGGACGCCGGGCATATGCTGACCGACGCCGCCGCGCTGCTGATGGCCTTGCTGGCGGTGCAGTTCTCGCGCCGTAAACCTAATGCACGTCACACCTTTGGCCTGCTGCGCCTGACTACGCTGGCCGCATTTGTTAACGCCATCGCACTGCTGGGCATTACCGCGCTCATCGTCTGGGAAGCGGTGCGCCGCTTTGCCGACCCGCAGCCGGTCACGGGCGGCCTGATGCTGGGGATCGCAGTTGGCGGCCTGCTGGCCAATATTCTGTCGTTCTGGCTGCTGCACCACGGCAGCGGAGAGAAGAATCTCAACGTGCGTGCCGCCGCGCTGCATGTCATGGGTGACCTGCTGGGTTCGGTGGGCGCGATTGTGGCAGCGGTAATCATCCTGCTGACCGGCTGGACGCCAATTGACCCGATTCTGTCACTGCTGGTCTCCCTGCTGGTGCTGCGCAGCGCCTGGGCGCTGCTGCGTGAAAGTCTGCAGGAGTTACTGGAAGGGGCACCGCATTCACTGGATGTGAACCGGCTGATACGGGATCTGACGCTGAACATCGCCGAAGTGCGCAATGTTCACCATGTGCATTTGTGGCAGGTCGGCGAAAAGCCGCTGCTGACACTGCATGCGCAGGTGATCCCGCCTTACGATCACGATGCGCTGCTGCATCGTATTCACGACTACCTGCGCCAGAACTACCAGATTGAGCATGCGACGGTGCAGATGGAGTATCAGCCCTGTGCCGGCGCCGAGTGTGAACTCGGCTTAAGCAGCGCGGCTGCCTCCGGCCATGATCACAGTCATTCTCACGACCATGATCATGACCCTGCTCACGCTAAAGGCGAAGCACACACTCACTGAGCCGACAGCGCGCGGGACCCCTGTTGCCGCGCGCTGCGGATCCACATACGCGATCCGTTCAGCGCAATCAGTGTCAGGATCACATACTCCAGCGACATCGCATAGACGCCCTGACGGGCGAAAATCATCACGCTAATCACGTTGATGATGACCCACAGCAGCCAGTTCTCAACATATTTGCGCGTCATCAGCACCATCGCCGCAATCGACAACACCATCATGCAGGAATCCCAGAACGGGAAGGCATCCGGCTGCAACGCGGGCATCGCCACCGACAGGCCAATACCGTTCATCAGCGTCACCGCTGCACGGGTTAACAGCGCAAACACCGGGTCGATATAAAGCGTCATCAGCGCAATGGCGATCACGCAACCCGCCGCCCAGGCGAGCGCTTTGGGCAGTGGCAGCCAGCGGATTTTCAGCTCGGCCTGATGATCGGCGGTCTGACGGCTCCAGGCGTACCAGCCATAGATATTGGCGGCAAAGAAGAAGAGCTGCAGCAGAAGGCTGGCATAGAGCTGGATTTGAAAGAAGATCACCGCAAACAGCGTCACGTTGATCAGACCGAACGGATAGTTGATGATTTTTTCCAGGCTGGCAAACCAGATACAGAGTAAGCCCGCCAGCGTGCCGATGGCCTCAATCCATGAGAGATCGTAGCCTCCGGCACCCAGAGGAATGTGAACCAGAATATTATGTGTGCTGAAGAAGTCCATGCTGAGCACCTGTCCGGGAACGCTTAGGCGTTGCCCTTCACGTTGAGTTTAAGTTCCGCTGCAAAGGATAGCATGCGATTTAGCGGCAGTAACGCCGCCTCTCGCAGCGTCTCATCCACCTGAATCTCATGTTCCGTGCCGCCCGTCTCCAGCGCTTCTGCGATAGCTTTAAGGCCGTTCATCGCCATCCACGGACAGTGAGCGCAGCTGCGGCAGGTTGCGCCCTCGCCCGCGGTCGGCGCTTCCAGTAGCTCTTTATCCGGCACCATTTGCTGCATTTTGTAGAAGATGCCGCGATCTGTCGCCACAATCATCTGCGGATGTGGCAGAGATTTCGCCGCCTGAATCAGCTGGCTGGTCGAGCCAACGGCGTCCGCCAAATCGACAATCGCCTGTGGTGACTCAGGATGCACCAGCACCGCCGCGTCGGGATAGAGCGCTTTCATACGCTGCAGCGCCTGGGTTTTAAACTCGTCATGCACAATGCAGGCGCCCTGCCAGCACAGCACATCCGCGCCCGACTTCTGAGTGACGTAGCGCCCCAGATGACGATCCGGCGCCCAGATAATCTTTTCGCCCAGGCTGTCGAGATGCTCAATCAGCTCAACCGCAATGCTGGAGGTTACTACCCAGTCGGCCCGCGCTTTGACTGCCGCTGAGGTATTGGCATAGACCACGACGGTGCGATCGGGATGGGCATCACAGAAGGCGTTAAACTCTTCAATCGGGCAGCCGAGATCCAGTGAGCACTCCGCCTGCAGCGTCGGCATCAGCACGGTTTTTTCAGGGCTGAGGATTTTGGCGGTTTCGCCCATAAAGCGCACGCCTGCCACCAGCAGTGTGGTGGCGGAATGATTACTGCCGAAACGCGCCATCTCCAGCGAGTCGGAGACGCAGCCGCCGGTCTCTTCCGCCAGCGCCTGGATTTCCGGATCGGTGTAGTAGTGCGCCACCATCACCGCGTTACGCGCCTTCAGCAGCGCTTTGATTTTCTCACGGTAAAACGCCTTCTCGTCATCACTCAGACGAGCAGGTTTAGGCGGAAAAGGGTAAACGGCGCTTTCAGGATCGAACATCACACTCATGACACAGCTCTCGTTTTATCTAATTAACGAAAATCGCCAGTAAAGGCGAATAATGGCGTTCAATCCACCATCGTGTTTTATATGCTAAACACGATAGCGGAAAAGCCAGACTGTGTCGTGGGATTTTTAGTCCGCCTGTATCACTAACTGGACCGGCTCTGAAGCTGCTTTATCGATAAGCGACTGCGGCGCTTCCAGCGCCAGCAGGAAAGCTTTGATGTCCAGCCCGCCAGCAAAGCCGGTCAGCTTGCCGTTAGCGCCAATCACGCGGTGGCATGGCGCAACAATGGAGAGTGGATTACGACCATTGGCCGCGCCGACCGCCCGTACTGCCTGCGGATGACCGATCTCTCTGGCAATCTGACTGTAGCTGCGCGTTTCACCAAATGGAATCGCCACCAGCGCCTGCCAGACTTTTTTCTGAAAGTCGGTGCCGACCATGTCGAGTGGCAGCTCAAAGCAGCGACGCTCACCGGTAAAGTATTCGCTGAGCTGACGCTCAGTTTCGATCAGAATGGGATGATCGTCATTGCGCGTCTGCGGCAAAAATCGGGTGCGCTTCGGATCGTCGTTTTCCCACAAGATGCCCGCCAGGCCACTGTCGCTGGCGACCAGTTTCAGTTCACCTACCGGGGTAGCTATCGGTTTGAAGTAGTACATGGTGATTCTCCCGTCACGGTTCCGTCATCCAGTATCGCACTTTTTTTCCCCCTGACTGGCTGTTTCCGGTCATGGCGTTAAACTGTTTTGCTGTCCGAAAACAGCCAGTCTGACGGATCCAGCCGGTATAGGCTGTCCCTATTTGCCGGAGAAATGCCATGCTCGATCCCGAAATTGCCTACCAGGCGCTGACCTCTCGTGATACCCGCTTTGACGGCGTTTTCTTTGTGGGTGTGACGTCAACCGGTATCTATTGCCGTCCGGTCTGCCCGGTTAAAGCACCCATGCAGAAGAACTGCCTTTTCTTCAGCAGCGCTGAGGCGGCGGAAAAAGCGCGCTTTCGCCCCTGCCTGCGCTGTCGGCCAGAACTGGCACCCGGCAATGCGCCGGTTGATCAGCCGCATCGCGTCGCAGAGCGGCTGATTCAGCGTATCGAGGAAGGCATGCTGGAGGAGCGCGAAGGCCTGGAAGCAATTGCTGCGGAATTCGGCCTCAGCCTGCGTCAGCTGCGCCGTATCGTGCAGCATGAACTCGGCGTTTCGCCGCTGGAGCTGAAGCAGACGCGGCGAATGCTGCTGGCAAAACAGCTGCTGACAGAAACACAACTGCCTGTCATAGAGGTCGCCTACGCCAGCGGTTTCAGCAGCCTGCGCCGGTTTAATGATGTTTTCCAGGCGCGCTACCGCATGACGCCGAGCGCGCTGCGCCGGGATGACACTGGCACTAAGCGTGCGCAGCCCGGCGACCGCGTGACGCTGCGGCTGACCTATCGCCCCCCCTATGACTGGGCGGCGATGCTCTGGTTTTTGCAGACGCACCTGATGAAGGAGGTCGAAGCGGTGGAAGATGGCAGCTGGCGACGCACTGTGGCGCTGGGTCGCTGCCGGGGCTGGGTCAGCGTTTCCCATCTGCCGCAGAAGAACGCATTGCAGGTGACGCTCTCAACGTCCCTGACGCCAGTGCTGCCTCTGCTGCTGCGCCGTCTGCGTGACCTGTTCGATCTCGATGCGCAGCCACAGCGTATCGCCGCCTGCCTGGCCCAGGATCCGCTGCTGGCACCCAGCCTGATCGCACATTCCGGTCTGCGCGTGCCCGGCGCATTCGACGCCTTTGAGCTGGGCGTGCGCGCCATTATCGGCCAGCAGGTAACCGTCAAAGCGGCCACCACGGTCAGCAGCCGTTTTGCCGCCGCCTTTGGTGAGCCCTGCGAGACGCCTTTTGCCGATCTCACCCGTTATACCGCGCTTCCTGAACGCATCGCCGGACTGACGGTGGACGATGTCGCACCGATGGGCATTGTCAGCGCCGCGCGCTCCCGCGCCATCATCGCCTTTGCCAGCGCCTGCGCCAGCGGTGACCTGCGTCTCAGCGCCGCTCAGCAGCCTGACGAGGTGATAAAAAAGCTGGTCAGCCTGCCGGGCATTGGTCCCTGGACTGCGCACTATATCGCGATGCGCGCCCTGCGCTGGCCGGATGCCTTTCCCAAGGAAGATATCGCCATCCGTAATAACCTGGGCGGCATGTCATCGAAAGAAGCGGAAGCGCGTTCGCAATCCTGGCGTCCCTGGCGCAGCTATGCGGTGATGCATATCTGGGAGAGCCTGGCAGTAGCGAAGGTGAAGAAAAAGGCGTGACGGCGGGTGTTGGGATTCAGGTTGACACCTTGAGCGTCAAAGTCGCTGTTCCGGAAATGAAAAAATCGGCATCAGGCGCTTTCAAACAGCCAGGAAAGCCGCATCAAACTACTCTCACAGCAACACAGATGCTCAACGCGCAGGGAACACGGTCAGAAAAGGAAAGCGTCCCGCGCCAGGACGGCGCGGGCCGAGCAGGTCATGGATGACGGCTTTTGCGTCTTTCCGATCTGACCGTGTTCTCTGCGCAGGCTCGATCTCTCAGCAATCCCGAACAGACTTCACTGACAATCTCAAACTTGTGAGACGCTTTGTACTTATTCTGTCGAACCCGCACGATAAAGGCCGTGCCCTGAAAACGAAAAAAGCGCCCAAAGGGCGCTTCATTCTAATTGGTGGGTCGTGCAGGATTGCCTCGGCCTTTCCAGGGCCTCGCCCTCAGGATGATGCTGAAGCATCAGCCTGAATCGCCGGGCGATTCAGTCGAACCTGCTGCAGGTTCTCACCCTGCACGGTGAATACCGTGCTCTGAAAACGAAAAAAGCGCCTTAAAGGCGCTTCTTTCTTAATTGGTGGGTCGTGCAGGATTCGAACCTGCGACCAATTGATTAAAAGTCAACT
>NZ_JACVVI010000033.1:0-14898 GCF_016658625.1 Pantoea sp. S62
ATGATGGCGATGCTGACGGAAATGTATCTGCATATCCGCGGTGAGTCCGGGCCGCAGGCGCTTGAGGAGATGATTGACCAGAACCTGACGGGAATGAGCACCGCAGAGGATAAAGCGGAAAGTAAACATTTTATCAAGGAAGAACAGAATTAACTGACCCGTTACATTACCGGTAATAAATCCCCACTGAGTAATTTATTACCGGCGTCACTTCAGCCTCAGCACCAATCTCCCTGTCAGTGTCACGTCCGGTTAATTCCTTCTGGTGTCGTTACTCAGCCCGCTGACTTTACACAGCCCGCTGACTTTACACAGCCCGCTGACTTTACACAGCGTAATATCTCATCCTGTCTGTTATTAACGCCTTATGCTTTCGTTGTGGATGTGACATCACAAGCTGAGCAGCGCATAACGGCAGAGACTGCACCGCGGCAGTTATATTGCAATCTGCGCGGGACGGGAGGGTTTTTTTCAGAATAACTTTCATTCTCGAACCGAACCATTCTGCGGGCTCGTTTATTTATATGCCTGTTTTATTCATTTCTTTTCAGGGCAGGTTTAGCCAGCGCTGTACGGGCCGGCTGACCCGTACAGCCGTAACAACACGCGAACCTTTGCTGTGAGGTGAAAAAAGAAATGTTATCTGAAACTGTTTTTATAACCGCGTGTGGGGTCAGGTAACTGACTCACGTCCCCGGTTTTTTATCTGACAATGGGTTTTCTGCCACAACAACCTTTTCCAGAATGAACTCGTCAAATAATATCGCCAGCTCCCGCAGTCGCCTGACCTCTTCATTCTCCGGCAGCTGCTGCTCCGTTAAATAATTCAGTGAGTCCAGCAGGCGTTCCTGTATTTCCATATTCATGCTCCGGCGGTTAAAGCGGGCGCTGATTTCCATATCCCGTCGCAGATTTTCGGGAAAGCTGCTGCTGAATGCACGATTCTTTCCCGGAACGAACGGTTTCTTTTCCGCACGCATCGACTCATCCGGCTGATATTCTTCACGGATAACATCCAGCCTGGACTGAATAAACTCGTCGAACATCCTCGCCAGCGCAACCAGCCGCTGACCCTCGTCCGTTTTTATAATATGCCTGCGTGGCGAGAAGTGCATCGACGCAATAAGCCGGCTGATAATTTCATCGTTAGTGGTATATCGCCTGACGCGAGCCGCCACGCGCAGTTCCATCAGGAGATTTTCCGGCAGCCATAATTTCCGGTACTGCATTTCTCCTCTGGCATATTTCCTCGGACGGCCGCGACCGTCGCCCATACTCTCTTTCACTTTCATGCTTCAGAACCGCCTTCAGGAGTTCAACCGGACAGGCAGCAAGCGTACGCCACCGCATTTAAGGATTAATCCTAAAAAAATGCATGAGAGTCCTTAAAAGTGTGACATGCGTCACAGATTTTTTTTTTTTGAGAAAATGTACACTTACGGCGCGTTACGTCTGTTTACGCACACTGACATTTCTTTAACTCAAATCGAGGGTTTTACACATGAAAGTTGTCACGTCACACCCTGCACTGGTGCAGGGGTCTGCGGAAGCCTGCCCGCCGCGCAGCGGAACGGCGGCACAGGGACTTATCGGCATCGCACGACGCGCCTTTACCCTGATTCACCGTTACCGCGCTAACGTTCTGCTGGCCTGCCTTGCCATTGCCGTGTTTGCTCTGCCGCATCTGGCCGGTGCGACTGACCTGCTGGCCACGCAGAAGCAGGATGCCAAGGATACGTTTGGTCATGGCAGTACCGTGGAGTGGGGGCTGTACATCGCTGAAATCATTCTTTCCGTGGGCGCCTACATCAAGGTGCGTAACCCGATGATTCTGGTCGGCGGCATCCCGTTCCTCATCGTTATCACCCGCGTCTTCTTCAGCCTCGCCGGCTAATCCCGTCATGGACAGGGAATCGCTTCAGTACCAGTTCCCGGAAACCCTCAATCAGCAGAAACGTTTAGCCGGACTCCCCACAGAGGAGGCCGTGCTCATCATTGCGTGCGGCGTCATCGGTTTTTTCAGCGACATGTTCATTGTGATGCTGATTGTGGCGGGCGCGCTCTGGCTGTTAGTCCGCCATCTGAAGAAGGGACAGGGCACCTGGTGGCTCATGAATCTTCTTTACTGGTACCTGCCGACCGCGCTGCTCCGGCTGCAGTTCCGCCGCGTGCCCGACTCGGGCAACCGGCACTGGATGCAGTAACCCACGCGCCATCTCCGGATGGCGCTTATTAAAAGGATAACGCTATGAAGTATCAGGTCCGGGAGGGGCGCAACCGGGTAATCATTCTGGCCCTGTGCGCACTTTCGCTGCTCGTGTTTATTCTCGCCGTCAGCAACGTCGTCACCGGCGCGCTGGCGTGGCACTTTGCAAAAAAGCAGAAGACCCTGACCACCCCGATGATGTTTGACCGCCCGTTCGTCTCCGATTCCGCCTCCGGAGACGCGGCCTTAAACGGCATGCTGGTGCGCTCTTTCGTCAACCTCCGCCTTTCCGTCACGCCTGAAACCGTGGACAGCCAGCACGCCGCCCTGCTGCGCTTCGTTCCCGCTGAATACCGTGACGACATGAAAAAGCAGCTCGCCGCCGAAGCTGAGTACATCAAAAACAACGGCGTCTCTTCTGTGTTCCGCATCGATGACGAAATCACCGACTCCACCACCGGTGACATCACCGTGCAGGGCACGCTGAGCGCGAGCACCACCAACGGTAACCTGAACATTTCGCTTCCGGATGCCAGTAAAGCCTACCGGCTCAGCGTGCACTACGTGGACGGCCTTATCCGCCTGACGGCCTTCCCCGAGGTGCCCTGGACTCAACCTGAACGCCGCCCGCAACAGGACTGAACCGATGAAAAAGACCCTTTCCGCCCTGGCCGTTGCCGGCGCGCTGGCGCTGCTGCCTGCCGCCGGGCAGGCCGCCGTACCCGGCCCGGCCGGGACCCCGTTTGAGAATAATGCGCATCTTAAGGCGCAGATGAGCAATACCAGTCCTAACAAAATCATTATCGACGGCGAGCTGATTACCGGCATCACCGGTCCGGAAAATGCCTACCTCAAAAGCAACACCGCCGACGGCGCGCTGCTGATTACGCCACAGACCGGTCAGGACTTCACCATCTTCCTGGAAACGGCCGGCGGCGTAGGTGTTTCGATCGACGTGTCACCCAAACCCGGTAACGGCCGCACGCTGCACCTGATACCGGCCGATGTGCCACTGAAGCCTAACCCGGACGCGAAGGTCTGGGAGGAAAGTCAGCCCTTCCAGAAAACGCTGGTAAGCGTTGCGCGCAGCGTGGTCAGCGGCGGGGTGCCGGAGAACTACACCGAGGTGAAGGCCTCGCGCGGTCCTGCGTATAACCCGCCTGCGGGCGTGCTGCTGACACCTGAGCGTCAGCTTGCCGGCTCCCACCTGCGGGTGATGCGATACCGCATGAAAAACACCGGCTACGTGACGCGGTCGCTGAGTGAGAAACAGTTCTGGCTGAAGGGCGTGCGGGCGGTAATGCTCTCAACCCGCACCCTGTATGCAAGCGGCGAAGGCTTCGTGTGGGTGATTTTCTCCACTGACGCGGAGGGCGGGTCATGAGCAACATCAACACCGCCACGCGCCGGCGCCAGTGGGTGATTGCCGGCGTGGCTGCTGCGGTCATGCTGGCCGTGGGCGGGGGCATCTGGGCGTACTCACACCATCAGGCGGAGCTGAACCGTCCCGCGCCGAAGGCTGCACCGAACCTGACCGGCAGCCTTGTGAACACGTCCTTTACTGAAGGGGTGGCCACCTCCGCGCTGCAGCAGCAGCAGAACAAGACCGCCGGCCTTGAGCACAACCTCGGGGCGCTGGCAGACACGCTGAAAAGCCAGAATGAGGAGCTGCAGAAGAAGCTCAACACGATGGCAGACGCAATCAGTCAGCTGCAGACGCAGCAGGCGGGCCGGCCGGCAAACGGTCCTGCCGCCACCACACCGGCGGCCGGAGCCACCCCTGTTAATGCACCGGTCTCCGCCGGGCAGTCCGGTCCGGCGCAGTGGAGCATCAACAGTCCGGGCAGCGGACCGGCCAGAGGGCAGGGAGGACAGTTTTACCCGCCGCAGGGGCAGGCCTTCTATCCCGGCACCGGTACGGTGCGTCCTGGCGGTCTGAGCCGTGAAACCTTCACCTACGCTGCGCTTACCGGGAAAAAGACAAAGCTTCCCTGGATACCTTCCGGCTCCTTTTCCGAGGCCACGATGATTGAGGGCGCTGACGCCAACGCCAGCGTGACCGGTCAGCAGAATACCTCGCCGGTGGTCATCACCCTGCTCGGCGAGGTCTCCATGCCTAACGGGAAGACCTGGAACATGGACCAGTGCCGCGTGACCGGAGAAATGTACGGTGACATCTCCAGCGAGCGTGGCGAGGTTCGCACCAAAAACATCAGCTGCATCCTGGATAACGGCAAGCATATCGATATGCCGTTCGACGGGCACGTGTCCTTCCAGGGCAAGGTGGGCATCCGCGGCAAGCCGGTGATGCGTAACGGCGCCATTGTCGCCAATGCCGGTGCCGCCGGCCTGCTGTCCGGCTTCGGTGAAGGTATCCAGTCTGCCGCCACGCCAACGGTCGGGCTGGGTGGCAGTGCCTCAGTTGGCGCCGGTGACATCTTCAGGCAGGGGCTCGGTGGCGGTGCCAGCAAGGCGGCGGACACGCTGAGTCAGTACTGGATTAAACGTGCCGAGCAGTATCACCCGGTGATTGATATCGGCGCCGGTAATGCGGTGACGGTGGTGTTCCAGCAGGGCTTCCGTCTGGAAACGATTGAGGATGCCGAAGCTGAAAAGGTGAAGCAGGAGGCTCCGCAGGCCGCCGTGCAGCAGGCCTCAGCAACTGCACCGGCAGTCAGCAACAGTAATGGCAGTGCGCCTGTTCTGAATCCTGACGAAGTTCTGCGTCAGGCCAGCCAGCTGCGCCTCGGCGACACCATCCCACAGTAGAGGAATTAATAATGATGCAATGGTATGTGGCACAGACACGATACGCCCAGGAAAAACGTGCGCAGCAGCAGCTGGAAGAGCAGGGCGTCACCTGCCTGCTGCCGGAATTTTCACAGGTAAGGCTGCGTAATGGCAGGGTCCGGGCTGTTACGCCGCAGCCGCTTTTTCCCGGGTATCTGTTTGTGCGCTTCGATCCGGAGGTGGTGCATACCACTGCCATCAAAGGTACGCGCGGGATCTCCACGCTCATCAGCTTCGGCGGCCTGCCCTGCGTGGTGCCGGACGACGTCATTGAACTGCTGGCGGAGGGATGGGAAGGTGCGCCGCTGACAACGGACGCACCGTGTAACGGAGACCGCATCATGATTGAGGATGGCGCGTTTGAAGGACTTGAGGCGGTGTGGTGCGAACCTGACGGCACGAAGCGGGCTATCCTGCTGCTGACGCTGATGAACCGGCAGGTCCGTGTGCCTGTTGAAAGCCACATGCGCTTTCACATCATCGCCCGCGGGCAGGAGGCAGCATGAAGGCGCTGATTAAACGATGGCTTCACCCGGACAGCACAGAGCACCTGTTTGTGATTCTGATTGCAGTCACGCTGGCGGCGAATTTCACCGTATCCGCTCTGACGATGCGTGAGGGGCTGTCCGGCTTCCCGGGTTTTCCGGGCTGGCAGGTCTGGCGGCTGGCCCTGTTCGCGTCTCCCGTTATTGTTCTGCTGGCGTACCTTTTCAGGGAACTGGCGGGCGCGACCTTCTGTGCGATGGCAGCGTGCTGGCTGATACTGGCGGCATTTTATGTTGTCTGGGGGGTGTGGTTCTGGGCGATGCCGGTACCCGACGCCAAAGATATTTTATTCATGACAGGCTTAACCACCGGTGTCGGGTACTTTTTTACGCTGCTCCTGACGCTGCTTAACGCCATATAACTGATTTAGCCGGTCCGATTGTGCACGAGCAATTAACCGCTCATTTTCCCAAAGGAGTCAGTCGCATGATGTTAACAGCTCAGAAGAAACGTCGCCGGCAACTGTCGCAGATACGATACCTGGTGGCCTGCTGGAAGAGTCGCCATCTGCCGTATGGCGGCACGCTGGCGACCTGTGTGCTTGCCGGTCTGGCGTTTGCTGTGCTCTGGCGTGAATACGCAGCAGACTCAGTGTGGGCGGGCCGGGCACTGGTTATACCCGTATTCATTGCTGCAGCGGCTGTTATCAGACGCCTGCGGGAGCCGCTGAACTGGCAGGACCTGATAGCCATCAGGCTTGAGGGGTACACGCCTCTTGACCTTCCTGCCTGGCACGAGCTGCAGCAGGGAGTTAAAGAGGCCGGTTTTATTGAGGTACCCGTACTCGAGCTCTGGCTTGAAAAAGAGACCGGGGCCGTGTTTAAACCCGCCCGGCGTGATTTTGCCTTTACTGAACGTCAGCCTGAAGAAGGGGTAAGTGAAGATGACTGAACACAGCCAGCGTGAACAGCATATCCGGCTCTGTGCGCTGCGGCTTCGTTACCGGCGCGCCTGGCAGGCACAGGCGAGCAGCTGCCGGCTGGCCGCTATGCTGACCGAAATCGATATGGTCTGTCAGCGTCTGGCGTCTGACAGTGCCGGGCCTGATGCCGAATGCCGCCGGGTAGTATCTGCCGGCGCACCTGATTCGGTCGCCGGCTCAGGTGACGTAACACACTCTCCAGCGTAACGGAGGTTTTGATGATTCAGGATAAAAAGACACCGGAGCCGGATGCGTTATTCATCCGCGTCTCTCACCCTGCCGGTAATATGCTGTTCCGGCTTGAAAAGCTTAACACCCGCCCGGTGTCGGATGCGGCAGTACGCCCGATGGCTGAGAATTCCGGGCACCTGTCCGCGCTCACAGACCTCACGATTGAGCAGCTGGCGGCGTACATCGCTGACGTCATTCATCAGGTCTCACCGGGCACACCGCGCGCAGACGTCTGGGTACGCACAAAATCGCCGGTAAAAAACATACCCGTAGTCAGCAGCCCTCCCGTTATGAGCGAGGATGCGCTTAAGGACCTGCAGACGGTCAACGCCTTCATGAAAGGTAAACATACCGGCTGAACCCGTTTTTTAGTGCCTTCACCAGGGCAACCTGCACCACCCGATTGACCCGCACGTTTATCTCCCTGACCCATTGCGGCCCGGCCGCCACTGAGGATTCCACCATGCAGAAACTTTTTGCGTGCGCACTGCTGTGCGCTGCGCTGACCGGCTGCGCCGGCATGAACTCTGATTTTGACTGTAATAAGACCGCGACCGACCAGTGCCTGTCGATGTCCGATGCCAGCAGGCTGGCATCAAAGCATCAGAGCCTGGACGACCTGACGGCAGCTAAGGAGGCCGGCCCAAAGCCTGCCGCTGAGGCGCTGGCGACGCCCGGCAACGTGAAGCCCGCCGTCAGCCCTTACCGCCCGGTAAGCGTGGCAACACTTGCCCCGCGTCCGGTTAAGGGGCAGGGCGCGACCGCAGACAGCCTGCAGGCATCCACGGTGCCGGTCCGTACCGGTGCCACCGGTCCCGTGGTCCCGGGTGACTACAGCGGACCGGGCCAGGTGGACGCCCGCCGCATCCCGGATGCGACGCAGCGCCTGTGGATTGCGCCCTGGGTGGATGAGCAGGACAGCTTTCATCAGCCTGCCGTGGTGGAGTTCGTGAAAGAGAAGTCCCGCTGGGACGAAGACTTTCGCGTAATCAGCGAGGGCGAGTAATGAAAAAGCGTTTTTCATTCAGCAGCGCGCATGAACGGCCGGCATCCGCATCGTCCGCTGCAGCGCTGCATCACCGGGTCCGGCCCGGGCTGATGTTCGCGGATGCGCCCGGTTACGGACACGTCTTTGCGCAAAGTACGCCGGGCACCGGAAAGTCCGCACTCTTCCCTGCCCTGATAAAGGCCGTGCTGAAAACAGAGCGCGCCGGAGGCCAGCATGATCAATAACGTTATCGATCACCTCACCGGTATTTTCAGCAGCAGCCGGGATGAGGGCGGCGCAAAACAGGCGCGCCAGAGGCTGCAGGAGAGCTTCAGCTACCCGTCGCTGACCACCCTGCTGCCGTGGCGCGAATTTGATGAGAAGTCTGAGCTGTTCATCAACAGCCGCTCGGTCGGCTTCATTATGGAAGTCGCGCCGCTTGCCGGCGCAAATCAGCAGGTGGTACAGGCGCTCGATGACCTGCTGCGTAAAAAGCTGCCCCGTAAAACGCCCGTCACGGTGCTGATGGTGGCCAGCAAGTGCGTGGGCGACATGCTGGAGAACGGGCTGAGCCGGGACATGTGGAAGGGTGACATGGCGCCGCGCCTCAACGCCATCACCAAAGCCTTCTGGGAGCGCTCTGCGCTGAAGGGCCTGGCCAACGAGCGCGAGTACCCGCTGTACCTGCGTAACTACCGCGTGTTCCTGGTGTATGCACACCCCGGCACCGGCGGCATCAGGTCGATGGACGCGGTGGCGCAGGTACGCGAAACGCTCCGCGTCTCGATGCTGGCCGCCCACATGGACACGCGTCGCGTGGGACCGAATGAGTTTTTATCCGTCATCCGCGAGCAGCTGAATTACAGGCCGGGGCAGGTCAGTGCCGGCAGCGAGCACTGGAACCCGGAGCAGGAGCTGCACCGCCAGTGCGTGGACACCAGTACAGAAATGGAGGTTCATCCGGATCACCTGAAGCTGACCACCGCGCGGCAGCAGGGTGACCGGGCGGTCAGCGACAGTAGCGACAGCGCGGTGGTCAGCACGCGCATCGTGAACATGCAGCTGACGAAGGTGCCGAAGCAGTTTGCACTCTGGCAGGCGGCGGACAATCTGCAGAACATGCGCTTCCCGGATTTAGGTATTCCCTGTCCGTTTCTGCTGAGCTGGACCATCTGCGTGGAGGAGCAGGTGAGCAGCCAGAATGAGGCGTTCCGTAAGGAGCAGGACATGGGCAAGAAGGCCAACTCCTCCTACGGCAAAATGTTCCCGAATACGCAGCGCACCTATGAGGAGTGGCGCGACCTGCGTATGGGGCTTGCCAGCAACGAAATCGCCATGTGCAGCTTTAACCTCAACCTGACGCTGTTTACGCCCGACAGCGACAGCGAACAGCAGCGCTGTGAACTCTCCGCCATCAACGTGTTCCGCAAAAATGACCTGGAAATGTCCGCACCCCGCTATCAGCAGCTGCGCAACTGGATGACCTCGCTGCCGTTCGTGATGCAGGAAGGGCTGTGGGACGACATGAAGCACATGAATGCCACCCTGCGCTGCAAGAGCTTCAACGCCGTCAACCTCATGCCGGTCGTGGCCGAGCGGCAGATGGCGGCATCGGGCAGCCCGCTGCCGACCTATCGCAACGCGCTGGCCTTTTTTGACATGTTCAGCGAAAGCAACGGGGCCACCAACTTTAACATCGCGGTGACCGGCACCACCGGGGCGGGGAAGAGCTTCTTCATACAGGAAATCCTGCGGCAGGTGCTGAACGCCGGCGGCTTCGGCTGGGTTATCGACATGGGGGGCAGCTATAAGAACTTCTGCCGGCAGGCGGGCGGGGCCTATCTGGATGGCGCGACGCTGCGCTTTAACCCGTTCGCCAACGTGCGGGACATTAAAGAATCCGCCGAGGGCATTCAGGGCCTGCTGACCGTTCTGGCCAGCCCTAACGAACCGCTGGATAAGGTCAGCGAAACCATCCTGCTCAAAGGCGTGGTGGCGGCATACGAGGCGAAGCAGAACACCGCGCGTATCGATGACGTGGTGCTGTACATGAAGTCGGCGGCAGTGAAAGAGGAATATGGCCAGCAGCCGACCATCATGAACCGCATCAACGAGCTGGTGCTGCTGCTGGACCGCTGGTGCACGTGGGGAGCCAACGGCGACTACTTCAATTCGGACAAGCCGACGCTCGACGGCGACACGCGCTTTGCCGTACTGGAGCTGCTGAGCCTGGAGAACCAGCCGCACCTGCTCTCCGCCATCCTGTACTCGCTGATTCTGGCGATTCAGGAAAAGATGTACCACTCGCCGCGCAGCCTGAAGAAGGTCGCCATTATCGATGAGGCCTGGCGCCTGTTCAGCGGCTCTAACCCGCACGCGGCCCGCTTTATCGAAACCGGCTACCGTACGGTTCGCCGCCATCGCGGGGCATTCATCACCATCACGCAGGGCATCAAGGACTTTACCGGCACCAAAGACCAGGCGGCACCGCCGGCTGCGGCGGCGGCATGGGACTGTTCGGGCACCAAAGTAACCCTGCTGCAGGAGGCGAAGGCATTCAAAACCTACCTCAACTCCAACCCGGATCAGTTCAGCGAAGTTGAAACGCAGGTCATCCGCGGGTTCCAGCCCGCGCGCGATACCGGCTTCAGCTCGGTGATGATCTCAACGGGCGAAAACAGCTCGTTCCACCGCGTCTTTGTTGACCCGGTCACGCGCGCCATGTTCAGCACCCGCGGGGAAGACTATCAGTACATGACGGAGGCGCAGAAGGCCGGGGCGACCAGCGAAGAGGCCGCGTACCTGCTGGCCTGCGAGCCGTACATGTACCAGGCCGAGATGCAGGAGCTGGAGCGCTGGGCCGGACTGACCACTGCTTAAAAGAGGAATTAACGATGCAGGAAGAAAGACAGCCGCCTCAGCAGGTGGCCACAGAAACCGAGGATAGCATAAGTGACGGCGCTCGCGTGACCGCGGCTGCGCGACTGATGCGCAGCCGCGGCGTCCGGCTGGCGGCGTTCGCCGTGCTGGTCATCACGACAAGCGCCGGCGTCAGTGCGCTGGTTGCCAGGGCCGTACAGCCCGATTACGTGGTGTTCGACATGAAAGGCACCATCGACACATTCCGGCAGCAGACGGCGCAGCAGCCGGTGGAAAAGGGGGCGCTGGAAACGCTGACGAAGCGCTTTGGCGCCGCGCTGGACGCCAGCCTGTCTGACTGGCAGGCCGCACATGGCGGCGTCGTTCTGGTGAAGGGCGCGGTGGTTGCCGGCGTCACCGATATCACCCCGGTCATTCAGGCCGATATTGCCCGGCAGATGCAGGGGGCGCCATGAGGCAACTCGCCACAGCGGTTGTTCTGCTCGCTGCAGTGGTTGCTCAGCCCGTGCAGGCAAAAGAGCTCGGGACCATCGGCCACCTGTTCCCGATCGCCGAGCCGGACCTGCTGACCTTTATCGGTCAGCGCCTGCAGGGCATGGAGGACAGCGGCGAGATGGACCGCCTGCAGCGTGAGGCGGAGGCCCGGGTGAAGGCCCATGCCGTTCGTCCGGCCCCGGTGGCCGGGCTGACGCCGGCGAAAACGGACCGCGCGTTCCTGTATGACCCGACCTTTACGGTGCGGGAAACCATCCGTGACATGCGCGGCAACGTCATCGCGCGTGCGGGCGACAGAGTTAATCCGCTGGATAAAGTCGCCTTCAGCGAGACGCTGTACTTCGTGGACGGTGACAATCCGCAGCAGATGGCGTGGCTGAAGCCGCAGCTCGCGGGGCAGCAGAACTTTAAGGTCATCCTGGTGAAGGGCAACGTGCACGACAGCAGCATCGCGCTGGACGAGCCGGTGTACTTCGACCAGTACGGTACGTTAACAACAAAATTCGGCTTTGAGCACACGCCGGTGCGCATCACGCGCGCGGACAGGATGCTCCGGGTAGAGGAGGTGGCACTGAAATGAGTCACAGCACACAGGGGCAGACCGCGCCTCATAAAGTAAAGCGTCATAACGCCCAGGTGCGCCTGGACGATGACGACAAAGCCGGTCTTCGCCGCATGACCGCCGAGTTTCCGCTTTATTCAGAGTCGGTGATCCTGCGCGCCGCGCTGCAGACGCTGATGGCGTGCAGCGGAGAGGTCCGGTCGGAAATCGTGCTGGCTTCCCTGACGGATAAGGACGTGGGTGAAATCATGCGCCGCCACGGCATGCAGCCGGCACCTGAAGGGGAGGGCGCACATGCAGGCTGATTCTGTAAAGCATCCGGTGAGTAACGGGGCGTTCTCTGCAGAACCGGTCGTGGCGTCGTCTGTTCAGTCTCACGCTGAGCCAGTAATGCAGACAGAATGGGCGGTGCAAGCCCCACCTTTATGTCGTGCCGAATTCTCACTGGCGCCGGAAAGCATCCGTGCGTTTACGGGACAATTGCCAGCCGTGGGTGGTTGCATCGTTCTGATAGCGATGGCTATTGTCATCGTCAGGGCCGGAAGGCGAATGATTCCGGCGAGGCCGGATACGATGCGCGTTGTTTACGGCTCACCCTCTCCGGCACCGTTTGGCAGTCGCGAGATGGCAAAACTGGCTGCTGATGAGGCGAACAGCCACTACTGGCAGTGCATGCTGGCGGCATTTCGCGGCGCGCTGGAGGCGGAAGGCTTTGCGCTTCGCACCGAGCCGCGGTCAAAGGTTGCGTTGCCTTATGCTGTACGGGCGCGTGTGGGTATAGCCATCGTAAAGGCGCGTTCCCGCTATCTGAACCCGCGCCAGAGTGACGACGCTGCAGAGGCGATGCTGCGCGATGCCGAACAGGATGACTATACCGGCAGCTGGACCGATTGCTGTCTGCGGGGAGCGGAAGCGGCCGGCTGGTACATTGTCAGGCGCGACCACGGTCCTGAGACAACAGGATAACGACATGCGGGATGCAGTGACGGTTCACAGTGGCCCGGGGCCGTGACTGACAGCGGCTGGTCTATAATTCTGCGCGTGAATACTCACACAAAGGGATACAGGCAATGAAAAAAATGACATTCGGCCTTTTACTGCTTGCGGCCGGCCATGCCACCGCGGCTTCGTCATTTACGCAGGACTGGCCGTCATGCGATGTAAAGGCTCAGCATGAAGTGAAGGGGGAAACCGGCGGAAGTATTAAAGACCCGCTTCAGGCGCACATATCGGTACGCATTAACGTGCTGCAGGCCGATATCGGTAATGCCCGCAAGGCGCGTCACCTGACGGAAGCGCAGTCTGAACAGCTGTGGCAGCAGGCAGACCGGGTCAGAAAAGATGCTGAAGGCTACGTAAAGCAGCAGGGCTTTCTCAGTGCGGCCGAGCGTGCCAGCTATGACCGTGAGCTCGACACTATCGCCGGCAGGCTGTGCCGCGCGGTGAAGTAAATCCTCCCCGGGTGGCTGCGGCCACCTGAACACCTTTTCTGCCCGCAGTGCGCAGGCTGTTCGTTCCTCGCGCTGCTGCGGTACGCCTCAGCCTGCACCCCGCAGGCAGGCCCGTTTAACGTCTGACCCCGGCAGTTCCGCTGCCGTCTTTACGGAATCTCACCCTATGACACACCCTGCTGAAATATCGGCTCAGCCGGTCGTGCGCGATCGCTGGGGCGGCTGGACGCATCCTGAATTTTTCGTGCCCGCTGACGGCAATGAATATCCGCAGCCCGGCGAGTTTGAGGCCTGGCTTACCGCACATAACCTGGCGGCCGCCTTCACCTGGATGGAAAACGACGCGCCGGACTGGATGATGCAGGCCTTCCGGAAAACCGGTGACTGCAGCCGCTGGGAGCCGTCCGGGCCAGCGGGCGAAGGCTGGTTTACCGGCAGCATTCACGACACGGACGACGGCCCGGTATGCGTCTGGCTCCGCAGTAAAACAGAGGTCAGAGGCTCATGAAACGTTTCCTCCTCATAATGTGCCTGCTCACGGCAGGGATCATGGCGAAGCCTGTCATGGCAGCGACCAGCAACGCCGGCGACGGGCGCTGGGTAAACCCCATCAGCGACGTCTGCTGGAAGTGTCTGTTCCCGATGTCACTGGGCAGTATCCAGCTCGCATCAGGCGCGCATCCGGACACCCCGAACCCCGCCTCGCCGATTCAGATGTGTCCCTACGGTATTTTCTACCGGCTGGGTCTGGCCATTGGCTTCTGGGAGCCGCTGGCGCTGACGGACGTGACGCGCGAACCCGGCGTCATGGTGAACATGGGCGGCTTTAAAATTAACCTCGGCCGCACCGGTGCCGGACGCGGCGGGCAGAGCGACTCACCTACTCCCGGCAGCTTCTATCACGTTCACTGGTACAAATATCCGCTGATTTACTGGCTCAACATCATCACCAGTACGGGCTGCATGCAGACCGGCGACATGGACATCGCCTATCTGTCCGAGGTTGACCCGCTGTGGAACGACAGCACGCTGGCCATGATCCTGAACCCGGAAGTGGCGCTGTTCAATAACCTGCTGGCGCAGGGGGCGTGTGCTGCAGACTCCATTGCCTCCACGGCGGGCGTGCCGCTGGACCCGCTGTTCTGGTGCGCCGGCGCACAGGGTTCGATGTATCCGTTTACGGGCTTCACCAGTAATGAGTTTTCACCGCTGGAAGCCTCGCTGCTGGTCAGCGAGCGCATGGCCTTCAAGCTGCACCGGGAGGGACTGGTGATGGAGACGGTCGGGGCGGACGTGGCTGTGTGCTACCAGTATCCGTCCCCAATCATTCCGAAATCACGCTGGCGTTATCAGATGGTCAATATGTACCCCGAACCCAGCGACTGCCACCCTTTCGGCACCACGACCCAGCTCTGGGGCTCGGTACACAACTCACCGGCGACGAAAAAGAACTTCGGCTACCTCATGTGGCGAAAGCGTAACTGCGTTTATCTGTAAGGACTCACCATGAAACAACCTCTGATTACGGCGCTGCTTGCTGGCGCCGCGCTTCTGTGCGCAGAAATGGCGAATGCCGCAGAGCAGCCGGTCGTGTCAGGTAATGACATGGCGTACATGAAGCAGCAGCAGCGCGACCTGGAGCTGTTCAAAAGCCAGCTGAAGGGCATGAATATCACGCTGCCGGATGCGCAGCAGGAACGGGTCTCGCAGCTGCAGAACGAAATTGCCGCCTCGCAGGCGGATCAGAACAGCGCCGCCCGCCCCGCACCGCGGGCCGTGTATTTCGTGAGCCTGGGTATCCCGGAGGAGGGGCTGCTGCCGATGCTT
>NZ_JACVVI010000034.1:0-11284 GCF_016658625.1 Pantoea sp. S62
TGTCATGTCCCGCAGCCGCAGGTGAAACTCGTAAAGCGACTCCTCCAGGTCATTAATGTCGTCGGTAAGCTGGTCGTTGCCGGGCGCCAGTGTCTGGTCTGTCATGGTGCTGTCCTCCTGGTCTGGTTACGGAAAAGGTTATGCGGCATGAGCGGCACGGGCGGCGCGCAGCTCACCCAGGCGACGCAGGCCGGCGGTGTGGTACTGCTCCAGCAGTTCGATCCCGATCCAGCGGCGGCCGCACTGGTCAGCCGCGACGCAGGTCGAGCCGGAACCTGCAAACGGGTCTTATGTGGTGGAGATCGTTATGTTGTGAGGAAGGTCTGAAAGCAGATGTGACGGGCAGGTGTATAAATATCAGTCAACATAATAGTTATCGGCTGGCTCTGACGTCAAAGGAGACGCTGCCATGAAAGAAGCTTTGTCGTCTCAGGTTGATGCAGGTTCGTTAGCAGCGTGCTCGTGCAGCAACGAAGATATGCAACTTGCTAATTTTGAGTCTTATATGAAGCATGAACTGGGGCTGTCGCCGTCAACGGTAAGCGGCCAGATTTTTGTTATCCGCCATTATCTGAACGCATGTAATGATGCCTCTGATACCGATACTTTCTCTTTCGAGGCAGCCGAGCATTTTCTGAAATACCTGAGCAGTTATCGTAACTATTCGCGAAAGTCTCTTCAGCACGTCACTCACTGCCTCCGGGCGTTCTTCAGGTATGGTGCCAGAAATGGTTTATGCCGCGAGGGACTGGCAGACTGTCTGCGTAGTACGCGTGTTTACTCTCTTGATTCTGTTCCTGAAGGGCCTGCCTGGGAAGATGTGCTACGACTGCTGAGAGACGCTGAAGGTGATAAACCCTCTGATATCCGTGCCACAGCCATTCTCATGCTGCTGGCCATTTATGGCTTACGGCCATCTGAAGTCAAAGCACTTTAGCTGAGTGACTTTGACTGGGAACGCGAACTGCTGACCATAGACTGTACCAAAACCAGACGCAAGCGAATTTTTCCACTCTCCCGACCGGTTGGGGAAGCGGTTCTGCGCTACCTGAAGGATGTCAGACCCCCTTCGCCTCACCGGCACGTTTTTCTGACCCTGTACGGCGCACGACCAGTCCGGGATATCTATATGCTTGTGTCCGAGCGGCTGAAAAAACTGAACGTATCTCTGCCTCAGTATGGGCCGCGTGGCCTGAGGCATGCCTGTGCAACAAGGCTGATGGAAGCCGGTATACCGCTGGATCAGATAGGTATGCACCTGGGTCATACGGACGCAGATGCGACGCGCATTTATGCCAAAGTGGACATGAAGGCACTGCGCAGGGTTGCGGATATTGATATCGGGAAATACCTGTGAAGCTTCAGAGCCTGATTGACCAGTTTATCGCCTACCGGCAGGCGCTGGGTGAGATATGGCTGGATAACTGTACACCACGCGCTTTTGGCCGGTTTATGGGAGCCGAAGCCAGCCTGGAAGATGTGACGCCTGAAAGCGTTAAGGCCTTTCTTGCCGGCAAAGGTGCGCTGACACAGACCTGGCATATCAAACTCAGTGGCCTGCGGAGCTTGTATCAGTATGCCGTCAGCCGCGGTCTGGCCGATACAAATCCGCTACCGGTGATGTCGCCCGCCCGGCCAGCGGCATTTGAACCTTACATTTACTCTCAGGCTGAGCTGATAAGCCTGTTTAAGGCGGCAGAGACGGTGGCCTGGGCCAGAACACTTTACGCTGGCGATTTACATCTTATCCTTCTGCTTATTTATTCCGCAGGCCTGCGCGTCAGTGAACTCATCAGCCTGAACCGGGAAGACGTCGGCCTGAAGGAATGCGTGCTGAAAGTACGCCAGAGTAAATTCGGTAAAACGCGCCTGGTGCCATTTTCCCCTCAGTTACGGGATAGGCTGTTAACAGTTGAAGCCCGGTATAACACTACTGAGTGCAGCACCCCGTTTTTCGTCTCGCCCGCCGGAAACAGGATATGCACTTACACGCTGCAGAATTACTTTCGCCGGTTGCGCAATGAGTGCGGCATTACCCGTCATGATGGTGCACGATACGAACCACGAATACACGATTTACGCCATTCATTTGCCGTACACCGGCTGACTTCATGGTACCGGAACGGTGATGACGTACAGCTGCTGCTGCCTCAACTGTCTGTTTATCTTGGGCACGTTCACCTCAGGGCCACGCAGGTTTATCTCAGCATGACGCCTGAGCTTCTCGAAGAAGCCAGCCAGCGTTTTGAAAATTATGCTCTCGGAGGAAATAATGGCTGATACCCGCCTGCTCAGTTCATGGATTCGCCGCTTTCTGCTGGAATACCTCATCGGTGAGCGAAACCTTTCAGTTAACACGCAGAGAAGTTACCGGGACATGCTGCGTCTGCTTCTGCCTTTCGCTTCCGAAGCGGCCGGAAAAGCAACCGATAAACTCCTCGTGGAGGATCTTTCTGAAGGCTGTATTCGCAATTTTCTGATAAGGCTGGGAGATGAGAGATATTGCAGTGCTTCTACCCGCAATCAGCGGCTGGCTGGCATCCGCTCACTGGCGCGGTTTATTGCCATGCATGCACCTGAAAACACCGACTGGTATGGCAGGCTGAAAAGTATCCCTCTGCGTAAAAGCAGCACAGCACTCATCAGTTATCTTGAGAAAGATGAAATGGATGCGCTGCTGTCTGCGCCGGACGTTGATACAGCTCAGGGCCGACGGGACCATGCCGTGCTTCTGTTTCTTTATAATACCGGCGCCAGAGCGGACGAAGTCGCTCACGTCAAAATGGGTGATTTAAACCTGAACATTGCAGCAGGGCATTACAATAACTCATCGGTTGTGATCCACGGCAAAGGTAATAGGCTCAGACGTTGTCCTCTCTGGCCGGAGACGGCCCGACTTTTGCAATTACTGGGCAGGGACCGCTTGTCTCAGGAAACGCTTTTCGTTAACCGGCAGAACAGGCCCCTTACCCGCTTCGGGATCCGAGATGTTGTAGTACGTAATGTTGCGGTTGCAGCAGCCTCGGTTCCGTCACTCTCACAAAAACGCGTAAGCCCACACACTATAAGGCATACTACCGCTACGCATTTGCTGCGAGCTGGCGTAGACATCAACACAATCCGGGCCTGGCTGGGTCACGTATCGCTGGCAACAACGCTTATTTATGCGGAAGTCGATATTCAGATGAAAATCCGGGCGCTGAAGATGTGTGAACCACATCAAAAAGAACAGCTCAGGAAGCCCTGGAAACAACAGGAAGATGTAATGGCCTTCCTGAAATCACTCTGAAATGCTTTGTCCTGTAAGTCCGGGAATAAACGTGTCGAAATATTCAGTCGGGCGGACATGCTTTGCTGATGACATCTGCAAGAAATTCCATAACGACAGCTGCGGAGGGATCGCGTCTCAGCTCCGGATAAGCGACCAGCCAGATATCCCTGGCTGGCGGACGCGATTCGACGGTCAGTTTTAACAGAGAACTGTCAGCATCCCCCATAAAACAGGGCAACGTGACAAGCCCCAGCCCGCTCCTGGCGGCCTGTTGCTGCGCCATCAGGTCGCTTGCCCTGAATATTATCCTCCTTCCTTCCAGCAGTGATTCCAGCCAGTTTTGCTGCGTAATATGTTCAAGAGAGCGCTCATAAGCAATGAATACCCAATTCTCAGGTGGAATTTCCTGCCAGGAATGAGAAGCATAAAGGCCAAAATGCATTGTACCTATTCGGCGGATCAACAAACCAGGGTCATCGGGTCTCGTCAGGCGGACTGCTATATCCGCTTCACCCTTACTGAGCTGAGCATGATGTGAGGCGCCTGCCAGCGAGAGCGCAATATCAGGATGGTTTTGAGTGAAGCCCGCTATGGCAGGTGCAATCAGCTGCGCAGCGACAGCTGGAGATGCGCTGATCCTTATGCTGACAGCAGGTGAAAGTGATAATGCTTTCGCCTGTATGTGAATCCGATCTGCGATCCTGTTCATCTCATTCGCCACCGAGGCAATAACTTTTCCCTGTTCAGTCAGGCTGGTTTGCCGGGGCAAACGTTCGGTAAGGCGAAGTCCGAGCGAAGCTTCCAGCGCCGTTATGCGGCGGCTTATGGTTGCGTGATCCACATTAAGTTCTTTAGCTGCTGCCGACATGGACCCTTTACGCGCCAGTGCGAGAAAACAATTCAAATCCTGCCAGTCCATTCATTCCCACCTTGTGCATATCCGCACATGCATAGAGCTTTTATACCCGTATTTTTCTCTATTTGAACGACTTTATAATTTTTCTCACTTAACCATGAGGATACTATATGCCAGCCGCAATAATTATCACCCAGCCAGGTGGACCCGAAGTACTCCGTACCACTGACATTGCCATTAAAGCCCCCGGCCCTGATGAAGTTCAGATCCGTCATGAGGTGATAGGCGTTAATTTTGTTGATATTTACTATCGCTCAGGCCTTTATCCTCAATCCTCTTCCCCAGCCATACTCGGCTTTGAGGGGGGCGGCATAGTGACAGCAACCGGGATTAACGTCCGGGCTTTTGCTCAGGGTGATCGGGTTGCCTATACCGGCAATCCGATGGGAGCCTATGCCGAAATAAGGAATATCCCGGCCAGTCGCCTCGTCAGAATTCCCACGAATATTGACATACGAACCGCCGGGAGCTCTATGCTCCGCGGACTTACCGCGCATATGCTTCTTCATAAAGTCAGAAATGTCAGAGAGGGCGACTGGATTCTTGTACATTCTGCTGCCGGAGGTCTGGGCCAGCTTGTTACGCGCTGGGCAACAATGAAAGGTGCACGCGTCATCGGCACAACGGGGTCTGCTGCAAAAGTCAAAATTGCACAGGCAGCAGGGGCAAAAGAGGTACTTCTTCATACCGACGCCGCATGGGCGGATAAGGCACGTGAAATTTCTGATGGTCGCGGTGTACATCTTGCCGTTGATGGGATCGGCGGAACCATGCTTTCTACAACGCTCAGCGTGGTACGTCCGTTTGGCACGGTGGCAAGTCTGGGACAACCGGCTGGTCCCATTCCTCCGGTACGCGTTGAAGAGCTGGGATTCACCCGCTCGATTGCACTGATGAGGCCAAGCTCAATGGCTTATGCTGATGACGCAGAACTTTACGCGCAGGGAGCGAGAGATCTTATATCTGCCCTTCAGAACGGACTTATAAACCCTGTCGGGGCTGAATATCCTCTGACTCATGCTGCAGAGGCACACGCAGACCTTGAAGCCGGGCGCACAACAGGAAGCGTGATACTGACTGTTTAGCACAGTATGTAATCAGAAACAGAAAACACTTCCTCAAAAATTTTCACCCCCATTTATCGAGTGTCACCTTTAAGGTCCGAAGAGGTATTAAACCCTGACACCTCTTCGGACTGATACAGAAAACAGCCAGCACTGGTCCATCCGCTTTAATACACGTCCCCGCCGATTATGTTGTCTTCATTACATTCAACCGCGCTACGGGTAAGGCCTGACAGCGCAAAATGAACATAACGATTGCCGCTACATAAGACCCGTTATGTTGAGCTCAACATAACGGGTCTAAAACGAGATCGCCGGGCTTCGTGAAGGTTTCGATAAGCGGCTGCAACACGCTCACCGGCTTTTCGGTGGGGTGGTGCCGGTTGCCCGTGTACTGCCAGGGCATCACGTCGGGTAAAGGCTTCGCCGGCAGCGGCGGGCGCCCTTTAGCCAGCAGGTAGGCGCTTTCATGCTGATACCCGACAAATGCCGATTTCGATGCGTATGTTTTGGTAAACACAAGGTGCCCGACGACGCGAAAGCCCGCCGCTTTCCATGCCTGCATAAAGACGTCCACGCGGTTCCAGCCGTAGAAGCTCACCGCCAGGCTGTTGTTTTTGAGCACGCGGTACATTTCACGACTGGCCGGCAGCACCCACTCATCGCTCACGTCGTTGGCGATTGAACGGCCGGAGCGGTCCTTAAAGCCGACGAGGTACGGGGGATCGGTCAGAATGAAGTCGATGCTGTTATCCGGAAAGCCGGCCATGATCTCTACGCTGTCGCCACGCATGAATCGGGACATAGTTATGCTCCTCAGTGTCAGGGGGCACCCCTGTGGTGCCGTGACCACCACAAAGACGGGCGTAAAGCGGAGCAGGCAGGGGCGGACGCGCAAGCCGCACGCGCCGCCGGAGCGGACTGAATGTCCCGCGCACGGCGGGGAACGGGTGAGCAGGACGGCGAAGCTTCCCTTATATGACGGGGAATATGTAGACTGACTCTGCAGGTCTGGCGAGGTCCGTGCAGCACGGGAAGCTTCCTGGGCGTCAGAGCCCGAAGGCAAGCGAACGCGCACGGACTGGGCCACTCATCATTAGCCCGGACAGTTGTCTGAACCCGAATTCGTATCGTAAGGAGGGGCACCATGAGCCAGCCGGATTTGCAGTGCATCGGGATTGACGTGGCCAAGGCCACGCTGGATGTGTCAGGAACAGAAAACCTGGCCTCTTTTACCGTCAGCAATGACGGGGCAGGCTTTACAGAAATCGCAGACAGGCTTAGCGGACGTAATATCTCGCTGATCCTGATGGAGGCCACCGGCGGGCTTGAGGCACCGGTTGCAGGGTACCTGCAGTCAGAAGGCTATGACGTGGTCATCATCAACCCGCGCCAGGCGCGCGATTTTGCCCGGGCCATGGGTCACCTGGCGAAAACGGACCGGCTGGACGCCGCCATGCTGGCACAGCTGGCGCGCGTGATCGACGGCCATCCTGACCGCAGCCGCTATATCAGGCTGATGCCGGACGCGGCCCGGCAGGCGCTGACGGCTCTGGTGGTGAGGCGCCGCCAGCTGAATCAGATGCTGGTTGCGGAACGTAACCGGCTTTACCCGTCCCGCGCCGGTGGCCGTGAGAGTATTGGCCGGATCATGGCGGTACTGGAAGCCGAGCTTGCCCTGGTGACCCGCCAGATGAACCGTCAGCTGCGGCAGCATTTCCGTGAGCAGGCCCGGCTTTTAACCAGCGTAAAGGGCGTGGCGGACATCACCGCCGCCACCCTGCTGGCCGAACTGCCGGAGCTGGGCACCCTGACCCGCCGCGAAATCAGCGCGCTTGTCGGGGTTGCCCCCGTTAACCGGGATTCAGGAAAAATGCGCGGCCGGCGCACAATTTTCGGCGGCAGGGCCGGCGTGCGCGGCACGCTTTATATGGCAGTGATCACCGCCATCCAGTTTAACCCGGCGATCAGGACGTTCTATATCAGGCTTGTCGCGGCCGGTAAGGCGAAAAAGGTGGCGCTGGTCGCCTGCATGCGCAAGCTTCTGACCATACTCAACGCCATGGTCAGAAGCGGGTCTTACTGGGAGGACCATTCCGCGCCATCCTGATTATTCTGTCTCAGTCATAAAATAAATTCAGATCAACGCTGAAGGTGAGGTGATTAAGGCTGTTCTGATGCCACCCTGAAAAAGTTCCGCAGGGCCATCAGCGCCCGGCCGGTCATGGCTATTTCCGACACCATCACGGCGTCGTGCTGATTCAGCCACGCAATAAAGCTGGCGTCGGCCATGTAGGGGCCGAACGAACGGAACGCCAGCGTCAGGTGCGTCAGGTTATTGGCCCAGACGTCCAGCGAGCGATACTCGCCTTCGCTGAGCTGCGTAAGCAACTCGTCAGTCTGCGCCTTGATTTCGGTAACGTGCTGATACTTTTCATGCATGCGGTTGCGGACCTCGCGGTAACAATTTTTTGCTTACTGCGTAAAGCTTTTATACTCAGCTCAGTACTACACAGTCCTCAGAAGACGGCGGGAGCGAACTTTCGCTTATTGTGTCCGCCGTCCTCTCACGTGCTTTACAGCCTGAAGGTCTCCACCATGTCGCGCAGCGCGTGCGCCTGCTCAGACAGTGACTGTGACGCAGAAGAGGATTCCTCAACCAGCGCGGCGTTGTTCTGCGTGACGCCGTCCATCTGACTGACGGCAACGCTGACCTGAGAGATACCCTGCATCTGTTCGGATGAAGCCAGTGAAATGTTATCCATGGCCTCCGCCAGCTCGCCCACCATGCCGACGATTTTGAGGATGCTCTGCCCCGTCCCTGCCGCCACCTCCACGCCGCTTTCCACCTGAGTCACGGCCTGCTCAATCAGCTGCTTGATATCACGCGCGGCAGTGGCGCTGCGCTGGGCCAGCGTTCTGACCTCCCCGGCCACCACGGCAAATCCCCGCCCCTCTTCACCGGCCCGGGCGGCCTCCACCGCCGCGTTGAGGGCGAGAATGTTGGTCTGAAAAGCGATGCTCTCAATGACGGCGGTAATGTCCCGCACCTTCGTCGCACTCAGCGAGATGGCGTTCATGGTCTCGGACATGCGCGCCACATCCGCTTCGCCCGTGCGGGCAAGAGATGCAGTTTCACGTGCAGAATCGGCAGTCTGCTGCGCGCCTGCCGTATTGCTTTTCACCGTAGCGGTAAGCTGCTCCATACTGGCGGCCGTTTCCTGCAGGGCGGCGGCCTGCTGCTCGGTGCGGGAGGAGAGCTCAGTATTGCCCTGAGAAATTTCATCCGCGGCCAGTGCCACTGACGCGGATGTATCTTTGATCTGCGAAACCAGTCCCCGGAGATTAGCCTGCATACCGTCAAGCGAGGCCAGCAGGCTGCCTGTGTCGTTACGGCGCAGTATGACCGGTGTCGTCAGGTCTCCTGCCGCAATCGCAGCCGCCAGCGACTGTGCCTGCGCGGGTTCACCGCCGAGCTGTATCCGCAGGCTGTGTACAATCAGCCAGCCCAAAAGGCCGCTGAGTGCAAACGCCAGTGTGGCGCATGAAAAGATGATGATTCTGGATGAGCGGAATTCCTCTCTTGCCGTGGTGACAAGTCGTTCATTTTCGCCCTGTTCATATGTCACAATGTCTGTAGCGTGGTACAGAACAGGAATAAGCTTTGGCCTGACCTCCGTTTTCATCAGAACTTTCGCCGCTTCAGCCTGCCCTGCAACGGCAAGGTCGCTCACCCTGTTCAGGCCGTCAGAAAGTACACCCTGACTGGACAGGATGTCCTGATAAAATTTTTCTTCCTGCGGCGTACGGTCGGCCGCCGCAAACAGCTGAATCAGTCGCGCCTGTGACTTGCTGAAATTTTCCAGATGCTTTGCAAGATTTACCTTCTCCTTGGCCAGCAGATCCGGGTCACTCCATATAAGCATATTGCGAACCGTCACTGAGGCGTTATAGGAAGCGGCCTGCATCGCCGCCGCAGCTGTTATCTGTTCATTGTTGTTACTGGTAATATCATCAAGCACATCATTGGTTTTACTCAGCTCGAATGTTCCCATTAGGGTAATGAAAACAAGAAACCCCAGTGCGACAGCAAACCCCGCAGTTAAGCGGGCTGGGATGGAAAATCGTAGCAAAAAATTCATCGTGATGTCCTCCGGGCGGGCTTATTGCCGCACAGGAGTTATCGGTTCGTGACTGATAAGCCTTAAATTAATCTTTCTGTAGAAAATTCCTTCGTATTCTCACAGCTGCTGCTGGAGGATAAGCATTTGTGTCCATTAAATTTCAAAATCCACACACACTCTGTCTTTCTTTCAGCAGGAGAAAAATCATCATCAGACAGTCGTGAACACAGTTGCTTGCAGGCGAAGCGGCCCGGCTACCGTGAGGGCACGGCACTTTATCCCTGCCGGTTTCCGGCCGCAGGACGGGAAGCGGCAAAAGAGGCGGAGCGAAGCGACATCCTTATCCCTTACAGATGAGATGCCGCCGGTCGGGGCGGCATCGGGTGAAAAAGTCAGGGCCGGTAATCTTCCCACCGGCAGTCGCTGTGGTCGCAGATGACGGGCGCATCCGGCGAACCGCTTACCATCCACTCATCGAGGAACCGCAGGCCGGCCAGCGCCTGTGCCTCACGTTCTTCAGGCAGAACGATGCTCTTCAGCCAGACGCTGCCCCGATCAAACTGCCAGTAGCAGCCCTGCGAACAGACGGGACGTTCCGGCGGCCACCAGGTTTCCCCCATCCATTCGCATGCGGCTTCGGCCAGCCTAAGATCCTGACCGGTGAGCAGCATGTGGTATTCGTGTGAAGTGCTGCCTGTCTCTTCCTGATAACTGACCAGCCAGATAGTCATTCTGCTTCCCTCCGGGCCTTCACGTTTTCTGCACAGTCGCGCATAAATCCCCAGCTTGAGGCTGACGTCAGCATCCAGTGTCCTGTCCGCCAGTTCGATCGCTGCAGTCACTTCACCGGGCGTAAGTTCCGGGTCAATGTCCTCAAAGTCGTCCGCCATCCAGATATGGGCTACGCACGGCGTATCCGGAGCAAATCCCGACAGGCTGGCCATCAGGCCCGCAAGAGTAAGTTCTCTTTTCATCATTCTGTCCGGCGGGGCTTCCCCCGCCGCCTCCCGTCAGCCGCCATAATGGCCGATGTTGTTTACTATCCAGTCCGGCCCGGTCACGTACGTTATCCCGTCCTCATCCTCATCTCCCCACTCCAGCTCACTGCAGAGGCTGTCGGTCAGTTCGCCGTCACTGTAAACGGCAAACCCGCAGAAGCTGCAGCCGCTTTCGGCGTACCAGTGCTCAGCAGTCACACCGAAACGGCTGCTCAGGACTTCAAATACCCGGCCGTCCGGCGGAGACCAGGGGGTGTCAAAATCCACCTCCAGAAAGTCCGGCCCGCAATCACCTACTTCCAGTGCGTACCCCACCGGCCACTTCACGCCGTACTGCGCGATATAAAACTCATAGCCGCCCGGCACACCGTCCAGCAGGCCACCGTTGAAGCCGTTGATTTCCACATCGAGACGGGTGGGGAGCAGCAGGCGCATGTCAAACTCAGCCGAATCCTCTGCAGTAACATCGCTATCGCACGTGCGGCTCCAGAATTCGCTCAGATTGCTCCCGCTCACGCCTGACCAGTCGAAAGACTTACGCTGCCACCGGACATCCATTACTGCCCTGACCTCATCATCCAGCGCATCCCACGTGCGGCTGCGGAGTCCGGTGGCCAGCCACAGGTCATGCAGCCGGTCACAGGTTTTGTCCGTCAGTTCTGCGCCGTCGCGCAGCTGCGCGAGCCACTGCGTAAAGGCGCGGTTTTCCGGCGAGTCTTCGCCCTGCCCCGCTGCCGTCAGCGCCGGGAAAGGTGCATACGTTTCGTCCGTCACCGGGCGCAGCAGACCGGCGCAGCCCGCCAGGAACAGCTGGATACCCTCTCTTTCCGCCCGCGCATATGCAGGACGCACCTCTCCCCGCATCAGTGCCCGCAGCTGACTCACGTTCTCCGCCAGGCCGGTCACACGCA
>NZ_JACVVI010000035.1:0-10993 GCF_016658625.1 Pantoea sp. S62
AGAAGCCCCGCCGGAGAACGACCGCATGCGCAGCATGCTGGACAGCGGAGCGTGCGACGCTGCCCCACAATAAGAAAACCCGGCCGGGGCCGGGTTTGGGCGCTACACTTCTACTCAATCAAACGCTAGCTATATGCGTGCAGGGTGCGCTGACACAGCGCAGAACGCACACAATCCTCTTTGCCAAAGCGCACAATGCCCACCATCTCGTCCTCTTCAAAACGCGCCAGCGCGTCCGCGAGACCGGAAGGCACCCCAGCGGGCAAGTCGCACTGGGTAATATCGCCGTTAACAATGACCGTGACGTTTTCGCCCAGTCGGGTCAGGAACATTTTCATCTGCGCGGCGGTCACGTTCTGCGCCTCATCCAGAATTACCACTGCATTTTCAAAGGTGCGGCCACGCATATAGGCGAAGGGCGCAATCTCTACTTTGGCAATTTCCGGACGCAGACAATATTGCATAAATGATGCGCCAAGACGTTTAACCAGAATGTCATAAACCGGGCGGAAATAAGGGGCGAATTTCTCAGAAATATCACCGGGCAGGAAGCCCAAATCCTCATCTGCCTGCAGTACCGGGCGCGTAACGATAATCCTGTCGATATCCTTATTAATCAGGGCCTCAGCCGCTTTCGCAGCACTGATCCAGGTTTTACCGCATCCGGCTTCACCGGTTGCGAAGATCAGCTGTTTCGTTCCTATGGCATTGAGATAGTGCGCCTGAGCTTCATTACGGGCTTCAATCGGCAGCCGGTCGCGCGTATCGCGCGCCATGCCAATGGCATCCAGTCCACTCATATGCACCAGCGAAGTGACCGACTCTTCTTCGCGCTGACGATGACTGCGTGAGTCACTGCGAAGCACTCTTCTCGCTTCACGACGCGCTTTGATCACTGCTTTCTGTCTTCCCATAGTGGCACCTTTCAGTTGGTTTCATTTCCTGCGCGAGGCCGGTGGCCCGTTGCGATTACGTGAACGCTTTAGAGGTTTCAGTTGGCTTCCTTTTGAGCCATGACAGGACAGGATAGTGGGTATGCAGCAGCGCAATAGCGTGGCTGAATACCGGATAAAACAGGCTGTGCTAAGACAAAAGAAATGGTTGAAGGAAGGGAGAAATAACGAGGCAGAATTGTCCTCGCGGTCAGGCGCAATTTATTCAGTGACAGTAACGTTCCATAAAAGACTCGACCCATGCGCGAACTCCAGTGTGATACATCGACACATCCGATTACGCCTGTTGAATAAAGTGCATCATTTCGTTGGACTTTTGCAATAGTAATTTTACCTGCTGGCAAAGGAATTGCTAATCACACGTAACTATTTTTTTAAGAATAAATGTAAAATTCATATATTACAGTCACTTAGATTATTTTATATATATCAGGCAATGGCTTAATCTCAGCGAAAACTCAGTAAGCAAAGTGCTGAAACCGAAAAGGCAGGCGGTCAGGGATGAGCCGCCTGCGATGGTTAAAATTTAATCAGGACTCCAGCAACGGCTGCGCTAAATAATGGCTGGCGTCGGGGACACCGGGCAAAGCAAAAAAGTAACCGCCACCAAAAGGCCGGATATATTCTTCCAGCGCTTCACCGTTCAGACGCTGCTGCACGGTAAGAAACCCACGTTCCAGATCGTGCTGGTAGCAGACGAATAACAGCCCCATCTCCAGCTGGCCGGAGGCGGAGATACCCGCCGAGTAACTGTAGCCGCGTCGCAGCATCAGGCTGCTGGCCGTCTCAGGCGTGCGAGGGTTAGCAAGGCGGATATGCGCATCCAGTGCAATCACATCGCCGTCCGGATCTCGGGCGTAATCCGGCACGTCACGCTCATGCTTCATCCCCAGCGGCGCACCGCTCAGCTTCTCGCGGCCAAAAATGGTCTGCTGCTCACCCAGCGGCGTGCGGTCCCACATTTCCACGTGAAAGCGGATAAGCCGCACGGCCTGATAGCTGCCGTTGCGTGCCCAGACCGGTTCTTCCTGGTCCGCGGTCACCCAAAGCAGTTGATTCATCAGCGCAGAATCACGGGTATCCGGATTCGCCGTGCCATCTTTAAAGCCCAGCAGATTGATCGGCGTCTCCTGCCCCTGACTGCGTGCCGCGTGGTCGGAGATAAAGCCTTCGCGCCGCCAGCGTACACCCAGCAAGTCGGGCGTATGCTTGATGATGTCACGCAGGGCATGAATCACCGTATCCTGAGTGTTGGCACAGAGCTGTAACAGCAAATCGCCGTGACACTGGCTGGCATCCAGCGAATCATTGGGGAAGCGCGTCATCGGCTGCAATTTTTTCGGCTTATGCGGCGCCAGACCAAAGCGTTCATCAAACAGCGAATGCCCGACCGACACAGTAATCGTCAGATTATCCGGCGCGATAGTCGCCCCCAGAATACCGGAATCCATCGGAGGCAGTTGCGGATTGGTGACCGCAGGTGCCGGACCGCCCGCAGTGAGAAAGGCGATACGCTGGGTCAGCAGCTGAAACAGACGCTTCAGTTCGGCTTTATCGTTGCTGAGCAGATCAAACGCCACCAGCATCATTGATGCCTGCTGGGGCGTCGTGATACCCGCCTGATGCTGACCATAAAACGGCTGCGTCTGCTGTCGCGCCTGCGGCGTCACCGTACCCGGCGAAAAGCTGTCAGCGGCAGCGGTATGGAACGGACAGCCGCCGCCGATGGCCGCCGCGCCGCCCAGCAGACCCAGTCCTTTCAGTAAACGACGACGCGCAGGCTGCGCGTCATCTTCCTTACGACTCATGATTAATCCAGACCCAGAGTGCCACGAAGTAATGAAAGATCTTCCGCCAGGGCGGTGATCGGCCCTTTCAGCGCGTTACGGTCGGCGCTGGTCAGCTTCTCATAGGATTCGAAACCGGTTTGGGTGCGGTACTTGCTCAGGATCGCATCCACTTTTTTGAAGTTGGCGTCAACTTTGGCCAGCAGCTGCGGATTCGCTTTGCTCACCAGCGGTCGCAGCAGCTCAACGATTTTCTGTGCACCATCAATATTGGCCTGGAAATCCCACAGGTCGGTGCGGCTGTAGCGATCTTCTTCGCCGGAGATTTTGCTGGAAGCCACTTCTTCAATCAGACCAGCTGCGCCGCCGACGACTTTGGCTGGCGGGAAAGCCAGTTCGCTGATGCGCACCTGCAGATCTTTCACATCTTTATTCAGCTTATCCGCGTAGTCCGCCATGTCTTTGGTGCTGTTATCAGCAAACAGGGCTTTTTCCAGACGGTGGAAACCGGTGAACTTCGGATCGGCTGATTTCTTCTCGTAGTCATCTTCACGGGCATCGATATTGCCGTCGAGATCGGAGAACAGCTCAGCAATCGGCTCAATGCGCTCATAGTACTGACGGGTCGGGGCAAACAGCGCTTTGGCTTTTTCCACATCGCCCGCTTTAACCGCGTCCGTGAACGCCTGAGTGCTGCTCACCAGCTGGTTAACCTGCTCCGTTACATAAGCTTTATATTCGGTGATCGGCCCTTCCAGCTGCATACGTGCGGAAGTGCTGTTTGTCGCTGCGCCCTCACCCTTTACAATCAGCTTGCCTTTTGGATTGCTCAGCAGGCCACAGGTCATCTCATATTCGCCCGCTTCCAGATTAGCGGTCAGCTTCTGACTGAAGCCCGGCGCGATGTTTTCACGCTCTTCCACCACCAGCACGCCTTTGAGGATCTCCCACTCCAGCGCTTTCTGGCTGTTGTTTTTAATCAGGAACTGGGTTTTGCCAGCCTTAACCGTCAGGCTCATCGGCTCACACTGCCTGTCATTGACGCTTACGGTAACCTGAGGAACCGCTGCGGTCGCCGATGCGGAGATTGCCAGCAGAGGAAGCAGCAGTGCCTTGCGGCGGAAACGCATTGTCATCTCGATATTCCCTGTTAAGTTGCAGGCGCGACGGGCGCGCCAAAAAAATGTCTGATTACACCGTGGCCGACGCAGCAGGACGCGCAGGCATAAAGAACAGAATCAGCGCCGGGATCAGGTAGACGAAGTAAATCGTCACTTCACTAACGCTTGGCGTCTCCTGATAACCCAGAATGCCTTCCAGCAGCGTGCCGAAAAGCGAATGGGTCGATAAGGTATTGCTGAGATCGAAGGCCACATCCTGAAAGCGATTCCATAATCCCGCTTCGTGGAAGGCGCGAATCGCACCGGCTGCAAGGCCCGCCGCGACAAACAGGATGAAGACGCTGGTCCAGCGGAAGAAATGCGCCATGTTCAGACGGATACCGCCCCAGTAAAGCAGCATGCCCAGCACCACGGCGGTTGCCAGCCCCAGTACCGCGCCAATCGGTGGCGCATAACCGACATCCTGCGTAAACGCCGCCAGCAGGAAGAACACCGACTCCAGCCCTTCACGTGCCACGGCAAGAAACACCATCAGCACCAGCGCCAGACCGCCCCGCCCTGAACGTTGCAGCGCCTGATCCACCGCCTGCTCAAGTTCAACCCTGATGTTGCGGGCCACTTTGCGCATCCAGAACACCATTGAGGTGAGGATCACCACCGCAATCAGCGCCACAATGCCTTCAAACAGCTCCTGTTCTTTTTGCGGGAATTCACCGGTAGTGGCATTGATGAACAGGCCAAGGCCCAGACAGAGCGCAGCGGCGATAAACACGCCCGCCCACATCGCCGGAAACCATTGGGTGCGCTGGGTGCGCTTGAGATAGCTGGCTATCAGGCTGACTATCAGCGCGGCTTCGAGCCCTTCGCGCAGCATGATGAGAAAAGGAACAAACATCGCCAACCTCTTGAATGTTAAGCAGCGTCAATGAACAGTAAAATCAGGTAAAGTGTAAACGATACCGATTATCATTATCGCTGCGAAAAAAACAAGTTACCGGCGGAGATAATTTCATCTTTGGGTGATTTATCTTTGTAACAAAAAAAGCCCGCTCCTTACGGCGCGGGCTTTCATGACTAACGCTTCGCTTATTTGGTCTGGAACTCCGCTTCTGCGGCAGCAAAGCGCTGCTGCGCTTCGGCTGAGGGTTCACGTCCCATCAGGCTGAAGACCACAATCGCGATACTGGCGAAGATGAAGCCAGGGATGATTTCATACAGTCCCAGCCAGCCATACTGTTTCCATACCAGTACGGTCAGCGCACCAATGATCATCCCCGCTAGCGCACCGTTGCGGTTCATACGCTTCCAGCAGACGCCAAACAGCACTACCGGACCAAACGCTGCACCAAAGCCCGCCCATGCGTAGCTTACCAGGCCCAGCACACGGTTTTCCGGGTTCGACGCCAGCGCAATCGCAATCAGCGCCACCAGCAGCACCATCAGACGCCCTACCCATACCAGCTCTTTCTGACTGGCATTTTTGCGCAGGAAGCCTTTATAGAGGTCTTCGGTCAGGGCGCTGGAGCAGACCAGCAGCTGACAGCTCAGTGTGGACATTACGGCAGCAAGAATCGCTGACAGCAGAATGCCGGCAATCCACGGGTTAAACAGAATGCGTGCCAGTTCGATAAAGACGCGCTCAGCGTTGTCATTGACGCCGGTTGCCAGGATCGGGTTGTTCTGGAAGTAGGCAATACCGAAGAAGCCGACTGCCACCGCGCCCGCCAGACAGAGCACCATCCACGCCATACCGATACGGCGTGCGGTGCGGATAGAGCGATGCGAATCTGCCGCCATAAAGCGCGCCAGAATATGGGGTTGCCCGAAATAGCCCAGACCCCAGCCGAGCAGGGAGATGACCGCGACGAAGTTCAGCCCTTTGAGCATGTCGAGGTTTTCAAGGCTTTTCGCCTCAATCACCGTCAGCGAATCGGACCAGCCGCCTACTGCGATAATGACAAAGACCGGCGTCAGGATCAGCGCAAAAATCATCAGGCTTGCCTGAACGGTATCGGTCCAGCTCACCGCCAGGAAACCGCCCACCAGCGTATAGAGGATGGTTGCCGCTGCACCCGCCCACAGAGCCGTCTGGTAATCCATACCAAAGGTGCTTTCAAACAGTCGCGCACCGGCCACCACGCCCGAGGCGCAGTAGATGGTGAAGAATACCAGAATCACAATAGCGGAGATGACGCGCAGAATTTTACTGTGGTCTTCAAAGCGGCTGGTAAAGAAGTCCGGCAGGGTCAGGGCATTATTGTGATGCTCGGTCTGAACACGCAGGCGACCGGCCACGATTTTCCAGTTCAGCCAGGCACCGATGGTCAGGCCAATCGCAATCCAGCTCTCAGAGATGCCGGAAATGAAGATGGCACCCGGTAAGCCCATCAGCAGCCAGCCGCTCATATCGGATGCACCGGCAGAGAGTGCCGTGACCACGCTACCCAGACTGCGGCCACCGAGGATGTAATCATCGAAGTTTTTGGTCGAGCGATAAGCCGCAAAACCGATTAATACCATCCCAAGAATATAAACCACAAAGGTCACCAGCATCGGTGTACTTACACTCATCTGTCTCTCCACTTATTATTTGATATCCCAGAGAAATCGCCAGCTACCCGCCTGCCGGAACGGGGCAAAGCGGGTCGATTTTCTTCGTCAGGGCGTCAGTCATTTCCCAGCGGCGCGGTATCCTGCCGGAAAGGCGTTCCGCGCACAATGGATTTAACACAGGCGTTACAGTGATTTCACTAACCGTTTGTGAAAACGTGCTGATAGGTTGCACTCGCTCACAGTTATCCGGTTATACCTCTGTATAACCGGCCGTAAACCCGCTTTTTATCGGGCCTGCCGACCTGGCGAGGATCTTGCAGCAATATCCGTGCCGCATTGCGGGATTTAACAATTGCCGATGTAAGAAGGGTGTTAACTGGCTCACATTTAACACGGTTGCACAAAGTTGCAACTTAAGTGATAGTGCAGCCAACGCCGTATCGAACCACTATCAAGGAGCTCTGGAGTCATGGCTACAACCACTATGGGTGTGAAACTGGATGACGCAACACGTGAGCGCATCAAACTGGCTGCGCAGCGTATTGATCGCACGCCACACTGGCTGATTAAACAGGCCATCTTTAACTACCTGGGCCAGCTGGAGAGCGGCGATGCCGTGCCGGAGATCCCGCTTTCTGCCCAGGCGGCGGCCGAGTCTGACGACACCCAGCCAGAGGAGACGCACCAGCCGTTCCTTGACTTCGCAGAGCAGATTTTACCTCAGTCGGTGACGCGTTCAGCAGTGACCGCCGCCTGGCGTCGTCCTGAGACCGATGCGGTGCCAATGATGCTGGAGCAGGCGCGCTTACCGGCAGCGCTGGCAGAGAAAACCCATCAGCTGGCTTATCAGCTCGCCGACAAGCTGCGGCACCAGAAAGGTGCAACCGGACGCGCCGGTATGGTGCAAAGCCTGCTCCAGGAGTTCTCTCTTTCTTCACATGAAGGCGTGGCGCTGATGTGCCTTGCAGAGGCGCTGCTGCGTATTCCTGACAAGCCAACGCGCGATGCGCTCATCCGCGACAAGATTAGCAACGGCAACTGGCAATCGCATCTGGGCCGCAGCCCGTCGCTGTTTGTCAACGCCGCGACCTGGGGCCTGCTGTTTACCGGCCGTCTGGTCTCGACCCACAACGAGGCGAATCTTTCCAGCTCGCTCAACCGCATCATCGGTAAGGGCGGCGAGCCCCTGATCCGAAAAGGCGTGGATATGGCGATGCGTCTGATGGGTGAGCAGTTCGTCACCGGTGAAACCATTGCTGAAGCGCTGGCGAACGCCCGCAAGCTGGAAGAGAAAGGCTTCCGTTACTCTTACGATATGCTGGGCGAAGCGGCCCTGACCGCAGGCGATGCCAAAGCCTATCTGCTCTCTTATCAGCAGGCGATTCACGCCATCGGTAAAGCGTCGAATGGTCGTGGCATTTATGAAGGCCCGGGCATCTCCATCAAACTCTCAGCTCTGCATCCCCGCTACAGCCGCGCGCAGTATGAGCGGGTGATGGAAGAGCTCTACCCTATTCTGAAATCACTGACGCTGCTGGCCCGCTCCTATGACATCGGCATCAACATCGACGCAGAGGAAGCTGACCGGCTGGAACTGTCGCTGGATATGCTGGAGAAACTCTGTTTCGAGCCAGAGCTGGAAGGCTGGAACGGCATCGGCTTCGTGATTCAGGCTTATATGAAACGCTGTCCGTTTGTGATCGATGAGCTGATCGATCTGGCGCAACGCAGCCGCCGTCGTCTGATGATCCGTCTGGTGAAAGGCGCGTACTGGGACAGCGAAATCAAGCGCGCCCAGATGGAAGGTCTGGAAGGCTACCCGGTTTACACCCGTAAGGTTTACACTGATATCTCTTACCTGGCCTGCGCCCGCAAACTGCTTTCTGTTCCCAGCCTGATCTATCCGCAGTTTGCTACGCACAATGCCCACACCCTGGCCGCGATTTATCAGCTGGCAGGCAATAACTACTATCCGGGGCAGTATGAGTTCCAATGTCTGCACGGCATGGGTGAACCGCTGTATGAGCAGGTGGTCGGCAAAGTGGCGGACGGCAAGCTGAATCGCCCCTGTCGTATCTATGCGCCGGTCGGGACCCATGAAACCCTGCTGGCCTATCTGGTGCGTCGACTGCTGGAAAACGGAGCCAATACCTCGTTCGTAAACCGCATTGCCGATACCTCGCTGCCGATTGATGAGCTGGTAGCCGATCCGGTGACTGCCGTCGAGAAACTGGGGAGCAGCGAAGGCGCTATTGGCCTGCCGCATCCGAAGATCCCCCTGCCGCGTGAGCTGTATGGCGAGAACCGCGTCAACTCAGCGGGTCTGGATATGGCTAACGAGCACCGTCTCGCCTCACTCTCCAGCGCCCTGCTGAGCAGCGCTGCACAGCCCTGCCTGGCCGAGCCGATGATCGACGGTGAAGCGGGTGCGGGTGAGTTGCGCGACATTCTGAACCCGGCTGCACCAAACGATCGTGTGGGTCAGGTACGTGAAGCCACAGAGCAGGAAGTCTCTGTGGCGCTGGATGCCGCCGTGAACAGCGGACCGATCTGGTTTGCCACCCCACCACAGGAGCGTGCGGCGATTCTGGAACGCGCCGCAGAGATTATGGAAGGCCAGATGCAGCAGCTGCTTGGCATCCTGGTGCGTGAAGCAGGCAAGACCTATAACAACGCCATCGCGGAAGTGCGCGAAGCGGTTGATTTCCTCTATTACTACGCCGGTATGGTGCGCGACGATTTCGACAACGAAACCCATCGTCCGCTGGGTCCGGTGGTCTGTATCAGTCCATGGAACTTCCCGCTGGCGATCTTTACCGGTCAGATTGCGGCTGCACTGGCAGCAGGCAACAGCGTGCTAGCCAAACCGGCTGAGCAGACGCCGTTGATTGCCGCACAGGCAGTTCAGATCCTGCTGGATGCGGGTGTACCGCCGGGCGTGCTGCAACTGCTGCCGGGTCAGGGTGAAACCGTTGGTGCGCAGCTAACGGGGGACAATCGGGTCCGTGGCGTGATGTTTACCGGCTCAACCGCAGTCGCCACCCTGCTGCAGCGGAATCTGGCCGGTCGTCTTGATCAACACGGTCGCCCGGTGCCGCTGATTGCGGAGACCGGCGGGATGAACGCGATGATCGTTGACTCCTCCGCGCTGACTGAGCAGGTGGTGATCGATATCGTCGCGTCGGCCTTCGACAGTGCCGGACAGCGCTGCTCTGCCCTGCGTCTGCTCTGCATTCAGGAAGATGTCGCCGACCATACGCTGAAGATGCTGCGCGGCGCGATGGCGGAGTGCCGCATGGGCAATCCGGAACGCTTCTCTACCGACATCGGCCCGGTGATTGATGCCGAGGCAAAAGCCAATATCGATCGCCATATTCAGGCGATGCGTAACAAGGGCTTCACGGTTTACCAGGCGGTTCAGGATAACCCGCAGGACAGCAAAGAGTGGACCAGCGGCACCTTTGTCAAACCGACGCTGATTGAGCTGAATCAGGTCAGCGATCTGGACAAAGAGATTTTTGGACCGGTGCTGCATGTAGTGCGCTTCACCCGCAACAACCTGCCGAAGCTGGTTGAGCAGATCAACGCCTCCGGCTATGGCCTGACGCTGGGTGTGCATACCCGCATCGACGAGACCATCGCACAGGTTACGGCCAACGCCCGTGTCGGTAACCTCTACGTTAACCGCAACATGGTGGGCGCGGTGGTTGGCGTCCAGCCGTTTGGCGGGGAAGGCTTATCCGGAACCGGTCCGAAAGCCGGCGGTCCGCTCTATCTCTACCGCCTGCTGGCCAGTCGTCCGGATGGCGCGCTGCGCCTGACCTTTGATCGTCAGGATGCCGAGCGTCCGGCAGACAGCACGCTGCGTCAGGCTCTGCTGGCACCGCATCAGGCGCTGAGCAACTGGGCGAAAGATAAGCCTGAACTGGCTGAACTCTGCCAGCACTATGGCGAGCTGGCACAGGCGGGCGTCGTCCGTCTGCTGCCTGGCCCGACCGGCGAGCGTAACACCTTCTCGCTGCTACCGCGTGATCAGGTGCTTTGTCTGGCTGACAATGAGCAGGATGCGTTAATCCAGCTGGCTGCGGTCACCAGCGTCGGCAGTAAAGCGCTGTGGCCGGACGATGAGCTGCATCGCGCGCTGCAGGCCTCGCTGCCTGATGCCGTGAAAGCGCGCATCACGCTGGCACGTGATCCATTAGCGGCAGAGTTTGATGCGGTGATCTATCACGGCGATGCCGATCAGCTGCGCACCCTGTGTGAGCAGATCGCGGCGCGTGACGGCGCGATTGTTTCGGTGCAGGGCTTCGCCCGTGGCGAAACCAATCTTCTGCTTGAGCGTCTGCTGATTGAGCGCTCGCTGAGTGTGAATACCGCGGCGGCGGGTGGTAATGCGAGTCTGATGACCATTGGGTAAGAAGCGTTCGCCGGAGAGTGTTCGCTGCGCGAACGGGCTGCTGCGGCGCTGAAGCTGGGGTGGTTCGCTGCGCGAACGGGCTCTGAGAGGGGTTTCGTTCGCCTGAGCAGTTGGGCAGTTTCAGACACGCCTCTGCAGGCGACCGACAAGGGGCGCCAGTCG
>NZ_JACVVI010000036.1:0-9490 GCF_016658625.1 Pantoea sp. S62
ATCACTTGCAAGAAAATTCGTTACAGACGCGCACAGTGCGCTGACGGGCATATGACGAACTTCGTCCGGGATATAAAGAATTCAGTATGACAGGGTTAATTAACAAGCCGCTCCTCAAAGGTAAAATTTCATCACACCCCACGCAAGGTATAATCTTGCAGTTTAGCTGTTTAAAAACATGGGCTTAACTTTAATTTCTAGCTGTTTTTTCGACGTATGATGAAAATTGTGTGTTAATTAACACACTTTGCTGTGCCTGATTGTGTGTTAATGCAGTGCCTAATTGTGTGTTATTGCAGTGCCGTATTGTGTGTTGATCCGGCACTGTAAACGGCACTGTGGTGTGTGCTGATTGTGGCTATTTAATTAAATCATCATCTTATGCATGGTACGTCAGTATGCAGTGCCGGATTAACACACATAAAAAAGGTCTGTGGTGCCGGATTAACACACATCAAAAACCGGTATAGTGCTGGATTGACACACATTAGGAACAGATTTGAGTGGCGATTTACGTATGAAAAGTGTGCACGGTGCCGGATTGACACACACAGAGCTGAGATACAGTGCCTGATTAGCATACCCACCGGATTAAATGAACAGTGCCGGATTGACACACACTGAAACCGGGGTAAATAATACAGGAAGGGCAATCTTATCCGAATGCGGCAGTCACGCTGGTGCCGTGAAGACAATATTCATAAATAAATCAAAAAGGCAGGGTAAAATAAACCCCGCCTTACAGGGAATACGGGAATGGCGCGCAGAAATATTTACTTCAAAGAAAAAACCGAAAGAGAAGTTCAGGAGCTGGTGCAGATAGAGCTGCAGAACGGCGCAACACACGGTGAGGTTAACTTCTCCTCTGTGGTGAATGAACTGGTGGGTATCGGTCTGATGGTCAAGAAGCATCAGGGTGAAGGAAATAAGTTTGATACAGAGGAATTTAATCGCGACTTAATACGTCGTGTTGCAGGCACGCGCGAAGGAACCAGCATCATGATGGCGATGCTGACGGAAATGTATCTGCATATCCGCGGTGAGTCCGGGGCGCAGGCGCTTGAGGAGATGATTGACCAGAACCTGACGGGAATGAGCTCCGCAGAGGATAAAGCGGAGAGCAAACATTTTATAGTTGAGTAATAGATAAGTCCGGAAGCTCCGGACTTTATTCTCTTTTTGATAAAGATAAATTAACAGTAGTTATCGGGATTATAACTTTAAAAGTAGAACCTTTATCAATTTCAGAATGCGCACTGATTCTCCCTTTCATTGTTTTTAAGTAGCTTTTAACTATCGAAAGCCCCAGCCCTAAACCTTGCCGGGTTTCACTTTCTACACCCTGATTGAAGGGCCTGAAAAGGAGGTTAAGTTTCTTACTATCAAATCCGCAGCCTGTGTCACTCACTCTTAAAAACAGGTGAGAACTTGTCACTCTGAGCCTTACTTTTATTAGCCCGGAATGGGTGTTTTTGTTTGCGTTATCTATAATGTTGTGAATTATAGATATGACTTTTTGTTTGTCAGCATTGATAAGAACATTCTGCGGATATACGCTACACTCAATTTTATTAGCATTGCTTTCATTATAGAGAGATAAACCGGCATTCAGAACATCTTCTGTATAAAAACTAACATTATTAAGACCAACGTTACCGATTTCTATTTTAGAGAATTCAAGTATTTCTTTAGTCTGATGATATAGTTTATTAGAGTGAAAGGTGATTTTTGCCAGATATTTTTCTGAGTTTAAGATATCCCCCCTTACGTCAATCATATCTGATGATAACTGGATTTTTTGAATCGAGCCTGAAAGTTCGTGATATATAGCAGAGATAAAAATATTTTTACCTTTGATCGCTGAATTCAGTCGCGCAATATGGACCCAAAGTAAAATGATCAAGGTAAAGAGAAGTACTATGCTGGAAAGAGCAGCAAGTTCTGTATAAGAGGAGTTGTCAATAATCAGTGATTTTATTGTGTTGAAATTTCTTATCTGAATTCTATAGATGATTTCCTGCAGATTGATAAGTGTGGGCTGCATCTTATTCATCTGCTGTAATAGCACATCCTTCCTTTCCGAAGCAGTTGTTGCTTCATTTAATCTACTTAACTCAGCGCTTTGCTTTTCCAGAAGTTCAAGGGCACTCAGGAAATCCGGCTCATAATAAAAAGAATTTATACGAAGCGATTTGTTTTTAAGAATTCTGACTTTTGAATCAAAAACGGATTTCTTTGTTTCAAAGTTGTCAGGTTTTTCTGTCTGGTAAACAGAGGTCCGGGTTCTTTCAAATGCCAGGAAGAGGATTTCAGCTGTCGAATAGTTATCAAGGTTTGGCTCAATACTCTTATACTGATTTTTTATCTCATTAAATTTCTGGACAGTGAAAAAAACAGAACCTGAAAAAGAAAGAGTCAGCACCAACCCGAGCAGGACCGGGACAATCTTCCCCTTCATTTGATAGCCTCAATCCTGTTGATCTGCCAGACGGTTTTTGCATTTACGTCAAGTTTGTTAAGTTCCGGATGCTGGTCTCTCGGGTAAATTACAGCAAAAGGACCCAGGTCAGATACCGGTATCACTTTGTCATTTTTACGGAATGCCAGGATGACCTGGTATTTCAGCAGTTCTTCAACTGGCAGTGTGTAGCTGTAGTCATCAAGTGCATAGACTCTCAGGGATGATGCCGTAATCGAATACTTTGATAGCAGCTCTGTAAAGGGCACACCCTCAAAGGTCGCTTTAGGCGTGAAATTTGTAGCTGTCGTGATTGATGTGACTGGTAGCTTTAGCAAATCCTCTGTAGAAACGTTAATTTCTTTACTGCCATCTGCCAGAACAAAGGAGTCAGCATACGCTGCTTTGGCCGAGAGCAAAGAGAACAGAATCGCTGTAAATAACTTCATTTGGCCATTTTCCTTTTCTTCATAATCAACTGTCCATATTCATCATGACCGCAACTATGCCAGCCTCGCGCTTGATAGAAGCGAGCAGCTGATGAGTGTTCATCCGTGGTCAGCTCAATCTCAGTGTCTCCCTGTTCAAAAAACCACTCAGTGGTTTTTTCCAGTATCGCTCCACCAACGCCCTGTCCTTGGTACTCTGGCCTTACAAACAGACCACCTATCAATGCATGGGGTATGTGAATGCCCAAGCCGTAACCCACATAGCAGTCATCAAACCTGCAGATCCATCCGCCATTCTGAGCAACATCAGCCAGAATTACTTCTCTCTGCAGATACTCGATCTGATGGGCATGGACAAGGTTTTCGGTGACGGAAAATCTTATGTCGTACATCTCTTTTATATGTTCAGCCGTTAATTTAATTAATTCCATTTTAGTGCCATTTAAAAAAAGAGGTTTGCAAGTAATATGGATGAAAGTATAAAAACACGGGTCGGCTTTTCAACCAGTTCAACTCCATATTCCATAATGGTTTCTCCTATCTCTCGTTCATGCTGATTCAGTTGCCCGGTAAGCAGGATTATCGGCACGGTCTCGCTTTTAGAACGGATCTTCTTGATCACTGCCTCAGAGGTTTCGCTGTAGTCCAGTAACCAGTCAATAACATATCCATCATAATCTTCCCTGTCGACTGCCTGCATCATTTCTTGTGCAGTCTCGTAGACCGACGCATCGATACCGTATCTGTTAGATACTGATTTTAATAGCTCAAGAAGTTCTTTATCATTATCGAGTATGGCCAGTTTAGGTGCAGGCAGAAAATCCATTCTGATTACCCGCTTCATATCTTTATTAAATTTAATGCCCGTTGGATTAACTACATAATAATTTTTATGAAGATAAGCGTAGTTAATGCCTGGCTCTTTAATATCCACTTTTTCTTCGCTGACAATAATATTACATCTTACATGCATATCATTAACAATAAATATGCCGTTATACGATTTTTCTTCTTCAAGGGATTCGTGGAAGTAATTATAAACTGATTTTAGCTCGTTATAGAAAACCCCTCTTTTACCATCAAGTTTTTGTTTGGCGCTCTGATATTTAATACTGAGGATGTCAGCCATTGTTGAAGCCTGTTTCCTCTTTTCGATTCCTTTCCGCTCAAAAATTTCTAATACCTTTTTGAGGTTTTTATTAGATGTGTCCAAAGTCTACTCCCGCCCATCGGTTACTTTTTGCTCAGCTAGCGCTATGACTCAAGAATTTGGGTTAAACAAAAGATGATACACGAACGAGTATCTTTTGAAGGGTTTTTTGATTCTGTAACGCTCTGTTTAATAAGCTTTTTTTCGATAATCTCAATTTCTATATAGAAAGATACTCAAAAACTACTCGAAATACTTTTCAATAAATGCATAATTCTTTACAGAATCACATCATTACTGAGTTGTTTTTGAGTTGTTTTGTAAAGGTCTTTTATCAGTTTTCGGGACGGCTTGAGACAAGAATTAATAGCTAAGTTCATGATTAAAAAAATTTTTAATCACATAAGAGACGCCTTATGGCCAATGCAAAATCCATCAGGGCAGGTTCAGTATTAGTCCACCTGTCAGAGGAGACTAACCAGCTCCTAGTGGAATCATCTAAGCGTTCAGGAAGAAGTAAAACACGAGAGGCAAAAATCCGACTTGAAGACTCACTCAGATCATTCTCCGACCTGGCCGCTACAGGTCGGAGATTCGAATCTGCCACTGACTGTGAGTAGCTATTGAGTCTGTTCGCCGCCCATGCCTCTCATCTTAATATTTTTATATAACGCTAATATAAATTTACTGCTTATAAGGAGGTGTAAGTACAGCCCATTCTGAAAGAGACTCATATTCGATTAAAATGCTTTTCCAGTCTGCATCAGATATTGCTGATACAGGACACTGCTCGCCATTATAAAAATGGTGAGTCCTTTTTTTTAGAACCTGATTCTGATTAAGGATTAAATAATGCAAGCTTCAACTTTCGCTTCCGGTAAAACGGATAGCGTGGCGGTAGCATTGTCTGATGTCTACCACAAACCCTTATCTGGTAAATATCCCTCCATTAAACAAATACTGAAAGGTCTTACTCATACCGCCTGTAAAAAAGTTTACCGGCATCGTGCAAACGTAACCCTTGTAGCTCTCGCAATGCTGTTCTTTGCATTGCCACATTTTGCAGGAGCTACTGACCTGCTGGCCGCTCAGAAGCAGGATGCCAAAGACACGTTCGGTCATGGCAGTACCGTTGAGTGGGGGTTTTACATCGGCGAAATCATCATCTCGATTGGCGGATACATTAAAACGCGCAACCCGATGCTTTTCGTCGGCGGTCTGGCTTTCCTCATCGTTATCACCCGCACCTTCTTCGCCCTGGCCGGTTAATGCCGCATGAACGGGGAATCGCTTCAGTACCAGTTCCCGGAAACACTCAATCAGCAGAAACGCCTTGGCGGACTCCCCACAGAGGAGGCCGTGCTCATCCTTGCGTTCGCGGGCATCGGCCTGCTCTGCGACCTGTTCATTGTGATGCTGATTGTGGCAGGCGCGCTCTGGCTGTTAGTCCGCCATCTGAAGAAGGGGCAGGGCACCTGGTGGCTCATGAACCTTCTTTACTGGTACCTGCCGACCGCGCTGCTCCGGCTGCAGTTCCGCCGCGTGCCCGACTCGGGCAACCGGCACTGGATGCAGTAACCCACGCGCCATCTCCGGATGGCGCTTATTAAAAGGATAACGCTATGAAGTATCAGGTCCGGGAGGGGCGCAACCGGGTAATCATTCTGGCCCTGTGCGCACTTTCGCTGCTCGTATTTATTCTCGCCGTCAGCAGCGTCGTCACCGGCGCGCTGGCGTGGCACTTTGCAAAAAAGCAGAAGACCCTGACCACCCCGATGATGTTTGACCGCCCGTTCATCTCCGATTCCGCCTCCGGAGATGCGGCCTTAAACGGCATGCTGGTGCGCTCTTTCGTCAACCTCCGCCTTTCAGTCACGCCTGAAACCGTGGACAGCCAGCATGCCGCCCTGCTGCGCTTCGTTCCCGCTGAGTACCGCGACGACATGAAAAAGCAGCTCGCCGCCGAAGCTGAGTACATCAAAAACAACGGCGTCTCTTCCGTGTTCCGCATCGATGACGAAATCACCGACTCCACCACCGGTGACATCACCGTGCAGGGCACGCTGAGCGCGAGCACCACGAACGGTAACCTGAACATTTCGCTTCCGGATGCCAGTAAAGCCTACCGGCTCAGCGTGCACTACGTGGACGGTCTTATCCGCCTGACGGCCTTCCCCGAGGTGCCCTGGACTCAACCTGAACGCCGCCCGCAACAGGACTGAACCGATGAAAAAGACCCTTTCCGCCCTGGCCGCTGCCGGCGCGCTGGCGCTGCTGCCGGCCGCCGGGCAGGCAGCCGTACCCGGCCCGGCCGGGACCCCGTTTGAGAATAATGCGCATCTTAAGGCGCAGATGAGTAATACCAGTCCTAACAAAATCATTATCGACGGCGAGCTGATTACCGGCATCACTGGGCCGGACAATGCCTACCTCAAAAGCAACACTGCCGACGGCGCGCTGCTGATTACGCCACAGACCGGTCAGGACTTCACCATCTTCCTGGAAACGGCCGGCGGCGTAGGCGTTTCGATCGACGTGTCACCCAAACCCGGTAACGGCCGCACGCTGCACCTGATACCGGCGGATGTGCCACTGAAGCCCAACCCGGACGCAAAGGTATGGGAGGAGAGTCAGCCCTTCCAGAAAGCGCTGGTAAGCGTTGCGCGCAGAATTGTCAGCGGCGGGGTGCCGGAGAATTACACCGAGGTAAAGGCCTCGCGTGGTCCCGCGTATAACCCGCCTGCGGGCTTGCTGCTGACACCTGAGCGCCAGCTTGCCGGCTCCCACCTGCGGGTGATGCGATACCGCATGAAAAACACCGGCTACGTGACGCGGACGCTGAGTGAAAAACAGTTCTGGCAGAAGGGCGTGCGGGCGGTAATGCTCTCAACCCGCACCCTGTATGCAAACGGCGAAGGCTTCGTGTGGGTGATTTTCTCCACTGACGCGGAGGGCGGGTCATGAGCAACATCAACACCGCCACGCGCCGGCGCCAGTGGGTGATTACCGGCGTGGCCGCCGCGGTCATGCTGGCCACCGGCGGGGGCATCTGGGCGTACTCACACCATCAGGCGGAGCTAAACCGGCCCGCGCCAAAGGCGGCACCGAACCTGACCGGCAGCCTGGTGAATACGTCCTTTACCGAAGGGGTGGCCACCGCCGCGCTGCAGCAGCAGCAGAACAAGACCGCCGGCCTTGAGCGCGACCTCGGCACGCTTACCGGCACGCTGAAAAGCCAGAATGAGGAGCTGCAGAAGAAGCTCAACACGATGGCAGACGCAATCAGTCAGCTGCAGACGCAGCAGGCGGGCCGGCCGGCAAACGGTCCTTCCGCTACCACACCGGCGGCCGGAACCACTCCTGTTAATGCACCGGTCTCCGCCGGGCAGTCCGGTCCGGCGCAGTGGAGCATCAACAGTCCGGGCAGCGGATCGGCCAGAGGGCAGGGAGGACAGTTTTACCCGCCCCAGGGGCAGGCCTTCTATCCCGGCGCAGGTACGGTGCGTCCGGGCGGTCTGAGCCGCGAAACCTTCACCTACGCTGCGCTTACCGAGAAAAAAACAAAGCTTCCCTGGATACCCTCTGGCTCCTTTTCTGAGGCCACGATGATTGAGGGCGCTGATGCCAACGCCAGCGTGACCGGTCAGCAGAACACCTCGCCGGTGGTCATCACCCTGCTCGGCGAGGTCTCCATGCCTAACGGGAAGACCTGGAACATGGACCAGTGCCGCGTGACCGGAGAGATGTACGGTGACATCTCTAGCGAGCGTGGTGAGGTGCGCACCAAAAACATCAGCTGCATCCTGGATAACGGCAAGCATATCGATATGCCTTTCGACGGGCACGTGTCCTTCCAGGGCAAGGTGGGCATCCGCGGTAAGCCGGTGATGCGTAACGGCGCCATTGTCGCCAATGCCGGTGCCGCCGGCCTGCTGTCCGGTTTCGGTGAAGGTATCCAGTCTGCCGCCACGCCAACGGTCGGGCTGGGTGGCAGCGCCTCAGTTGGTGCCGGTGACATCTTCAAGCAGGGGCTCGGTGGCGGTGCCAGCAAGGCGGCGGACACGCTGAGTCAGTACTGGATTAAGCGTGCCGAGCAGTATCACCCGGTGATTGATATCGGTGCCGGCAATGCGGTGACGGTGGTGTTCCAGCAGGGCTTCCGTCTGGAAACGATTGAGGATGCCGAAGCTGAAAAGGCGAAGCAGGAGGCTCCGCAGGCCGCCGTGCAGCAGGCCTCAGCAACTGCACCGGCAGTCAGCAGCAGTAACGGCAGTGCGCCTGTTCTGAATCCTGACGAAGTTCTGCGTCAGGCCAGCCAGTTGCGCCTTGGCGACACTATTAATTAAGGAGATGACAGATGAAACAGTGGTATGTACTCAAGTCGTTATTTAATCAGGAAAAACGCGCCGAAGCCCATCTGATCAATCAGGGGGTGGAATGTTACCTTCCGCTTTTCACCTGTCAGCTTGTTGCCGGGGGAAGCGTTAAACCGGTTAAACCCCAGCCACTTTTTCCTGGCTATCTGTTTGCGCGATTCGACCCTGAAGAAATTCACACGACGACTATTAAAGCAACGCGCGGAGTCTCAACCATAGTCAGCTTTGGCAATCGCATCGCAATTATGGGTGATGCGGAAATGGAGCGCATAAAGCGGGGAGCTGAGTCGGCCGCGCAGGCAGACATGCAGGCGCCTGAGCATGGCGATATAGTTCTGATAACAAACGGCACGTTTGAAAACATGCAAGCTATCTGGCATGAGCCGCAGGGCGCAAAGCGTGCAATGCTTCTCCTGAACCTTATGGGAAGACTGGTTGAACTTGATCTCAAAAAGGTCCGGTCTCAGAACATCCAGTTCCGCAGGACGTCAACACACGGACAGGAGGCAGCATGAAGGGGCTGATTAGACGCTGGCGTCATCCGGATAACAGGGTTCACGCTTATGTGGTTCTGGTTGCAGTCATGCTGGCGGTGAACTTCACCGTATCCGGTCTGACGATGCGTGATGGACTGACCGGCTTCCCGGGCTGGCAGGTCTGGCGGCTGGCCCTGTTAGCATCTCCCGTTATTGTTCTGCTGGCGTACCTTTTCAGGGATATGGCGGTCATGACCTTCTGGGCGATGGTGGTGCTCTGGCTGATGGTGGCAGCATTTTATCTTGTCTGGGGCGTATGGTTCTGGGCAATACCGATACCCGACTCCAGAGACATTTTATTCATGGCGGGCTTTACCACCGGAATAGCGTATTTTTTTACGCTGCTCTTCACCCTGCTTAACATCAGATAACGAAAATCCGGCTGCGGAGGCAATCATGAGTAAATACAACCAGCGTGAACTGCGTATCCGGCTTTGCGCGCTACGGCTTCGTTATCATCGTGCCTGGCTGGCACAGGCGAGCAGCTGCCGGCTGGCCGCTATGCTGACCGAAATCGATAT
>NZ_JACVVI010000037.1:0-7984 GCF_016658625.1 Pantoea sp. S62
GTATCTCTCAGGTCAGCATCGCCGTCAGCCAGATGGACGGGGTCACGCAGAACAACGCCGCCCTGGTGGAGGAGTCGTCTTCAGCATCGCAGTCGCTGTCAGAGCAGGCCGGCGCCCTGCGCGGCATGGTGGAGACCTTCCGCGTATGATGAACGACAGACACGCCGTATTCGCCGGCACGGACCGTATTACGTCTCTTAAGGCCGACGTGGACGCGCTGCTGCGGCAGCTCAGCGAGGGGGAATACCTGAGCGTGGACACGTTTGCCAACAACTGGGTTCACCTGACGGCCCTGTACGCGAAAATTCAGGAGCAGATGAACGACCGGGTCCTGATGGACCGGCTGGTCCGCACGGACCTGCTGCTCACCGCAGACCTGATGGCGGTGGGCCGGATGATTATGGTCATGAACAATTTTCTGCGCTGCACGGCAGCCCTGCGATTATAGAGCTACGGGATTTACCCCGGAGGCGTCCTGCCCGTTACGTTACGGACCCGGTTAACGTTGACATCAATTTAATCTGACTCAATACTGTGCGCGCCTCAAGGGGCCGCACAGCGGCGGCTGTCGGTCCTGTCAGGGAAACTGACTGCCTGACTGAAATTATCCGGCTCCCTGAGTACCCGCGCCTGCCTCAGCCGTCCCGCCTGAAAGAAGTGGCTCTGCCCGGAAGAAGTGATGATATGAAAGATGAAACAACAGGCAGCCCTGATGCGGCTCCCGAAACCATAGACCAGTTCCTGTGCTTTGCGCTTTACTCCGCGTCGCTTGCCATGACGAAGCTCTATCAGCCCCGGCTGAAGCCGCTGGGACTGACCTATCCGCAGTACCTGGTGCTGCTGGTGCTCTGGGAAAAAGATGGCCTCACGCTCTCCGAGGTCGGCGCGCGCGTCCGGCTGGACTCGGGCACGCTCAGCCAGCTCCTGAAAAGGCTGGAGCAGTCCGGCATTCTGTTTAGGCAGCGTGACACGCAGCATGATGAACGCCGCGTGCTGATTTTCCTGACGGAGGAGGGCCGCCGGCTGAAGGTAACGGCCGCCGGCGTGCCGGCGGACATGGTGTCGGTGATGGATACCGCCTGTGATGAGCTGAGTGAGCTGACGGTGCGGGTCGCCGCGCTGCGGGAAAGGCTGGTGCGCGCCCGGGTATAATACTTTTTACGCTTTCCGTCTGGTGCGGGAGGCATCATAAACCCGCCGGGCGGGATGAATGACGCCGTTTCCGGTGATAAGAGCAGGACATTTATGTCCCAGGAGTCTGAGTTGGGTACCGCCAGTCAGGATAATGACGAAAGCGTTCAGTCAGTGATAGGGCATGCCGTCTCAAGCCTGCTGAAGTCAGGTAAAGAGATAGATGTGAAGGAGATACTGGCTTTCCTGAAACAGCAGGAAACCCTGTCGGCAGACGGCCGCAAAAGGCTTTACGGCCAGGCAATCCGCGTCGTCGCAGGCGAAACGGACTGAGGATGTCGCCTGCCGGCTGAAGCACAGCCGACAGGCGGTTGTTTCAGTGCCTGTACGCAGCACCCGGCGCAGACGCGCCGGCGAATTCAGAGGCATCAGAACCCTTCAGGACCCGGCCGTTTTTCTTGTTTCGCATGCATAAGGCCGCTTCGGCTTCGCGGATGGCGGAAAAGGTTGCCTTCCGGCTGGCGGCATCCGTTTCCGTCATCAGCATCTGCTGCAGCCTGCGGAGCAGCGCGGCCTCATTAACCGGCATTTCCTCTCTGAGTAAAAAAAGCACCGCCTCGCCGAGCTTTTCATCTGCCCGTTTTTCATCTTCTGTTCTGTACATGACATCGCATTCCTGGTTTCAGTGAGGGCAGATGCCGGCCGTGCCGGTATCTGCCGGAGGACTCTGACCTCAATGGTAGCCTCTGCGACGGTATGTTCAACCGGAAATTTATGCACAGTCCGGCCGGCGACCGCACGGCATCCTGCCCGCCGGAGTAACGGCGGTACATCCTGAGGTAGACGTCTGCCGGCATAAAGCCGGACAGTACGGGTGTCGGCGTGTTGCTTACGCGCCCGCAATCTTTTCCACTGGTTGCCATCCTGAACTATCAGTGTGTGCCACTAACTTTCTGATGAACTTAACTATTTTTCTGAGGTCAGAATAATATCGGGAGACTTCCCGTAACGAATTTCCCCGCCGCTGGCGGGTTTTTTTTTGCCTCATATCGCGTCCCCGGGTGAGGTGCTGCAGCCGGTCCGAACGTGCGGCATGACCGGCGCTGTCATTTCTGCCGGTTCGCTTGCGTATCCCCTTTTTTGTATCAGAATTACCCTGTGCCTGTTTCTGAAACACCGGGCACGACGAGTTATTCTGAACTTTTTTACTGGTTCGCCCGTCAAGATGGCGGGTTTTTTTATGTTCATGTCGCGGTTCCGCGAAGGTCGTGTGAACAGCCTGGCGCTTTCCCTGCCGGCACGCAGGCAGATACAGCTGCAGGTAAACAGACGTGCGGGTATACCCGCACGGGAGTGCCCGACAGACATTCACAGACTGTCTTCAGCCCGCGTCCAGGGCGAGCGTAATGTCTGGCAGTTGCAGGACTGAACGTTATTTCTGTTCCAGAGACGTCACGCCGGTCAGCTTATCAAGGGCTTCATGATTGATTTCATCATCCGCACTGTCGACCGCTGCGGAAATGCTCAGCAGGGCCTGCAACTCGCCTAACAGAATGGCGGCATCGGATTTAAGCAGTTCATCGGTCTCTGCGGAGTCAATCACGGTATTGATGGCCTTGTTCGCACTTTCAATCATCTCCGTTACGCCCCCCTCCCGGCTCACCGCCAGAACAAGTGCGCTGATCAGCAGCGACTGTGCCTCAACGCGTGCTGTCAGCTGTTTCATGCCGGCATCAATGTGTGAAATTTTAGCCAGCATGCTCAGTACCACGTTTTTCATAGCGTCTGCTCCGGTTAAAACGCCGATTTTACCCCTCCGTCCCGGCTCTGCCTACGGATACGCTCTGAAAATACTTGCGGCAGTCCTGGAATGCGTGCAGTCATCAGGAAATAAATGGCCGCCCCTCACTTTCGCTATCTTCAGAGGCGCAGTGCCGTGCTGACGTGCATTTTCTGAAAAGGACACCGGTGAAAAACTCTCGATTCATCGGAATGCCGGGTATCAGTGTCCTGAGACAGGCAGGAATAGAAGGCTGCGAACGGTTTCCGCCGCCATCCTGACGGGTGCTGTGCAGGCAGCCCTCTCACCTGAGGATGCTTTAATCCGAAAAGGGGATGCCGGAGCCGGGGAGTGCCGGTTACAGGCACCAGGGCAGAGTCTGCCGGTCGCCGGAAAATACATGACTGAACTGAAGGTCCGCCCTGAACGGGGAGCGGATCTCAAAACAATAGCGGCAGGCAAGTTCAGCCAGATTAAAAATAACAAACCGGCTACAAACCCGTTGCCGCCAGGCACTCATACAAACTTCTGCAGCACACTGATCGCCTGCTCAATACCTTTTTCACGCCCGCCTTTGAAGCCTTCTGTGCCCTGCTGAGTTTTCTGCAGAACATTGATAAGCGACTGAACGACAAATTCACGATTACGACCAGGCACTTCAGGTACCGCACCGCCAGTTTCATTACAGATGGCTTATCCTTCAACAAAATCGCTCTCTGAAGATATGACCTTTTCCTTCACCAGTTTTCAGGTGTATAAGCCCGGACATTCCTTATTAACACACAAGTTCAGGTCCGGACTTCTGGCAGCGGCGTGCCCGTTTTCAGGGCAAAAAAAACCGCCATCACGGCGGTACAAAGAGGAATACTGATATGCTTGTTTTTATCGCGGTCAGCCGGAGCCGCCGGCCGGTCTTAATCATAAAAAAGATCGCCACGATAACAAGCGTAAGCGGCGAAAAAAACGTTCTAATACCTGGTCACCTCAGCCGGCACGGCTGAGCATGAGTACCGGCCTTCCGGAGTTTAGTCCATAAAAAAACCCGCCATATTTAAGCGGGCTTAATAAAAAAAGATCACATTTTACGGCAAACAGGCCGGGAAGCGGCCTCCCTTCAGCATGGAAGAAATAAGGGCGGCAGCACAAGCTGGCCTGAGTGCAGCGGCGAAATAAATACCTCAGCCCCGGTCACCTGAAGATGCCCGGGTAATACAAAAACCGCGTCTGTTATAATTACCGGTAGTTTCAGATGCTCAAGGAGACAACCGATGCCGGATTCATCCCGCGCCCTCACCTCATGCGGCAACGATATTTACGCCGACTACGAACGCCGTACCGCCGACGTCACCGCGCTGCTGGACAGTATGTGCCGGACCCTGGGCAGTAAAAGCCTGCCCGAAAGAAACCGCCTTTATCACGTTGCCGGGCTTGCACATGCGCTCTGGGCATTCAGGACTACGGCCATTCAGGAAACCACGCCCGCCTGGCGGGTGCGCCGGCATCATGATGAACAGCACCTGCAGGCGCTGATCCGCAGCATCAGGCCGTAACCCTGAATTTTCTTAATCACCCGCTTATCCTTATTTTTTACCTCTGATAAAATAACGGCTGTCAGGACGTAAGCACGTACACGGACGTTCCGGGCAACAGCACAGAACGAGGCCAGATTGGAAATAACTTACAGCATTGATTTTCAGTACAAACCACGCGGAAGTGAAAGGCCGGTTGCGTCCGGCAACGTGATCAGAAGCTCAGGTGAGGAAACGCCGGTGATGTTTATTCCCGACGTGGGCGATTTTGTGGAAATCGGCGGCAATCCCGCAAGGGACAGTAACCTCTCCTCTTTCCGGGGCGTGGTGGTCTCTCGCTTTTTCCGCTACGACCGTCAGTCGGACAGTGAGGTGTTCTGTCATGTTAACCTCATCGTGGAAGAGTCGTTCCAGAACTTCGGCCACCTGGTTCAGGACTAAGGCTGCGCAGCGGGCTTCATAACAAATGGCTCCCGCAGGGGGGAGCCAGACATCAGTACCAGAATAGAGAGAAAGCAGTTCCGGTCATCCTCTGCTCTGGTGCTGCACACTCCCGTTACCGGCATGTTTCCCAGGAACGTGAGCGCAGCGGCAGCAGTCAACGGCACGTCCGTCGACTGCCGGGCTGGCCCCGGCAGGCCGGCTCTTCCTCAGATAACAGAAGATCGCAGAAATGGAAGAACACCATCTGACGCTGAAAATTTTTGTCGGATTAGCGGCAATTGTTTCAATCTGGCTTGATTTCAGAGCGGAAAAAAGAAAACCGAATGCCGATCCGTTTATAGAAGCGGCAGACGCCGCCGAACGTCACCGCTGCCGTTATGCCCGATGGGGCGTCCGGGCGGTACAGCTTTCACTGGGAATTTATCTGCTGTGGACGGTAATGAGATTCATACTGACGTAGCCGCTCCGATTTACCATAACCCCTCACTGGCCGCAGCGGCTTTCAGCGCCATCCTGCGGCCTGATGGCCATTTCCTGCACCTTTTCTGAAAACTCTTCTGTTGATTCCGGCATGTCTGCAGGCTATGCAATGTGATCTGTTCTAAACGGATGAGTGAATGCAGATATTGTAAACGTCCGTTTCTGGTACAAAAGCAGACATTACAAATACGGTCGCGGGGTCCGCTTTGGGTGAACAGAGTTCGCTATGTTTTCGTTTTAAAAATAACATTCTTTCGGGCATTGCGATTATTACGCACCGGCCTGCCTTATGAGGGCTGTAGATGGGCGGTAAAACGTGCATATATCAGACGCCCTTCAGAGAGTCTGATTTTGCTTTCTGTGCGGCCCCGGGCGGCCAAAAAGAAAGCCCTGAAGCAGCCCGCAGCCGGACGTCCGGAGCCATTCCGCCTGCTCTTCTTTTTCAACGCCTTCTGCCACCACCTCCAGCCCGAGCTCGCGACACAGCGTCAGGACGGCACCGACAATTGCCGCCGCGCCCGCATCTGAAATTAAATCACTGATAAAGGATCGGTCAATTTTGATTTTGCTGAACAGGCGGGTACGCAGGTAGCTCAGTGATGAATAGCCTGTGCCAAAGTCGTCCAGTACGATATGCACCCCCATCTCCTTCAGCTCATGAATGACGCGATAGCTGTCTTCCGGATGTTCAAACAGGGCCGACTCCGTAATTTCCAGCTCAAGCCGGTGTGGCTCAAGCCCGCTCTGCTGCAGAGCGTGTCTGACGATGTCGGCCAGCCGGGGCTCGCGAAACTGGCAGGGCGAAAGGTTTACGGCTATGCGTTCGCTGTCAGGCCAGCCGGCCACTTCTGCACACGCCCGCCTGAGGGCAAAAGCCCCCATCTCATGGATAAGACCGGTCTGCTCTGCGAGAGGAATAAACACCGACGGCGGTACGCTGCCCCTGACGGGATGGTACCAGCGCATGAGTGCCTCATAAGACACCGTCACACCCGAGCGGCTGTCAACAACGGGCTGGTAAAAAAGCTGTAACTCACCGTTCGCCAGCGCGCTGCGCAGGTCATTCTCCAGGCTGAAGCGCTCTGCCGCCGCACTGGCCAGCCGGGAGGAGAAAATCGCGTAGCCGTTGCGCCCGGCAGCTTTCGCCTCATACAGCGCAATGTCGGCGGCGGCAAGCATATCTTCCGCATGACGCACGTCGCCACTGCAGAGACAGATACCGATGCTGCATCCGGACATGACTTTCCGGTCGCCGATTGTAAACGGCTCCGACAGCACACCGGTAAACCGGCGGGCTGTTTCGCCCGCCACCTCCGGATTAATCATACCGGGCAGGAGAATGACAAATTCGTCGCCGCCCGTTCGTGCCAGCAAATCGCCGGTGCTCAGGATGGCCTGCAGCCGGTCAGAGATTTCAGTAAGCAGCGCGTCCCCGGCAGCATGCCCCAGTGCATCATTCACGAGTTTGAAGCGGTCGACATCGAGTATCATGAGCGTAAAAGGCAGGCTACCCTTCAGAAATCCGTCAAGCGCCGGCATGACACCCCGGCGGTTCAGCAGGCCCGTGAGAGGATCGTGCAGGGCCTGATAAGCCGACCTGGCTGTAGCCTGCTGCTCAGCGGTAATATCCAGCACGGTGAAAAGAATAAATTCTCCAGCGCCGCTGGTTTTCAGCCTTTCTGCCGCGACCCTCAGAGCCGTCTCCGGCACCTTCTCTCCGGAGGTGAAGGTTTCGACAAGCCCGTCGCCCGGCGAAAGGTGCAGGCCGCGTCTGAATATTGTCTCCAGGTCCGCGTGTCCCGTTACGGACTGCCGGGTAAGGATGTTGCCACTTAGCACAAGTGCTCTGAGCCACGCCGAGTGGATGGCAGACTGATTTGTGCGGACAATCTTCCCCGAGTTTGCGTCACACAGAATCAGCGCACAGGGGGTGTGACTAAATATCTCATCCAGCAGCTGGCTGGCATCCGACAGTTCGGCCTCGCGCCGGCTGATAACCCGCTGCGCATTGCTGAGCGCCACTCTCTCTTCATAATGACGTGATACGTCACGCACGATTTTGATGAAAGTAGCCTGCTCACCTTCTGCCGGGCAAAGAAACTCAATGTCCACAAGCGCCCTGAAGACGCTGCCATCTCTGCGCAGGCGCCAGCCTTCTGCAGAATAGCGTCCGTGCTCACGGGCAGCGGCAAGGTTTTCTTCCGGCACGTTCCTGGCCCGCTCATCGCCATCGTAGAAGACCGAGAAGTGCAGCCCTGTAATCTCCGCCCTTTCCCATCCCTTGATATTCCGGGCCCCCCGGTTCCAGCTCAGGATCTCCCCGGATGAGGACAGCAGGTATATGGCGCACACTGACGTCTCAGAGACCGCCACGCCGAGTCGATCACTGGCATCAGATTTCATAGATCAGTTCCTGAACGGTTCATAAAATACGGCGGAAATATTCCGGTTCGCAGTTCTGTCAGCTTTCATCATATGCGGAAGGTTTCCACCACGCCGCGCAGGTCCCGGGCCTGAGCCGACAGTGACTGTGAAGCCGTGGAAGACTCCTCCACGAGTGCCGCGTTACTCTGCGTGACCCCGTCCATCTGGCTGACGGCGATGCTGACCTGAGAGATAC
>NZ_JACVVI010000038.1:0-5697 GCF_016658625.1 Pantoea sp. S62
TCTTGAACACGCAGCGGCCGGGCTAAAGTGAAGTCACGGCACCGGCCGCAGTCCGCACGGACCGGGTTTTCTGCCCTGTCCCGCCGCATGGCGGAATATAGCGGCGCGCAGCAACTTCCTTGTATCGTGTCTCTGGCAGAATAAGTTGAGTCTGCTTATACATGCATTGTCCCGGGGCAGAGCAGGCCGCCAACTTCCTCAGGCTATCAGGCCCGTAAATAAGATAAATGCCGCTCTGTCCTTATCTCAGTCCAGATCGAAGGGTATCTTTGGCCACGCAATGCGGTGAGCCTGAATTTTGCAAGGTTGGTCAGTACTGAAACTATGAGGATATGACATGACTGTTTATCTCGGAATTGATATTGCCAGTAAGAAGTTTGATGCTGCTTTGCTTCGCAATGGCAGTTACCGGTGTAAGGCATTTGCCAATTCAGTGGCGGGTTTTTCAGCACTTCTGAAATGGTCCGGCGAAGATGATTTTTCAGAGATTCACGCATGTATGGAAGCCACCGGTAATTACGGGACAGCTCTCGCAACGTTTCTGTATGAGAAAAAGATAAAAGTCAGTGTGGTAAATCACTCGCGCATAAAGGGTTACGGTATGGCGGAGCTGTCCCGTACAAAAACAGATAAAAGTGATTCAAAGCTGATTGCGCGTTTCTGCAGGGCAACTATTCCGGCGCTGTGGCGGCCTGTACTGAAGCCGGTCAGGATTTTGCAGGCTCTGGTACGCCGAATGGATGCGCTGAAAGGCATGCTTAGAATGGAATCTAACCGTGCTGATAAAGCCGATGCCAGCATTCAGCCTTCGCTTCAAAGAATTTCCAGTCACCTGAAAGAAGAGATTGAAACGATCAGACAGGAAATTAAAAAACACATCAGCAGCAATGATGAGCTGAGAAAGCAGGAGGCATTGATAAGTTCAATACCGGGCATCGGAAGCGTCACGGGCGCTGTAATTTTATCATTTATGGCAGACAAACAGTTTAGTAAGGCTAAGGAAGTTGCAGCTTTTCTGGGGTTGAACCCACGACACCATCAGTCCGGCAGTTCGGTGAGGGGCAAATCAAGGATGTCAAAAACAGGAAATGCATATCTGCGAAGCGCAATGTATATGCCCGCTCTGGTTGCACTGAAGCATAATCCGGATATCCGGGCATTTGGCCACCGTCTCAGGCTTGCCGGGAAGCCCGGCATGCTTATCGTCGGTGCGGCAATGCGCAAACTCATACACATTATTTTTGGTGTACTGCGTTCAGGCACAGTTTATACGCCTCAGATAACCGGAGAACCTGCCTGCAGGTGACTGTATGAGGACATAAACAGCATTTTATCAGGACATCACGTACTAATCCGGCCTGGTCTGTTGCGAAAGCTGGAGGTAAATCTGTGATCTCATCAAAGATAAACTTTGTATACACAGGCCGCGCTTACAGTCTGCATTTTGCTCGTAAAGGAAAATTCAGTGCACATGTGTGCTTTTGCCAGAAACAGACATCAGCGACAGCCAGCAGTTTATGCACGGTGACTTATTCCTGCACTAAACGGGCAGGGAGGTGGTCCGGTTTCCAGGTGCATAAAAAGCGCTGCCAGTACCCCTGATTTCTGAGCGGCAGAATAAAACTGTACAACTTAATTTATTTTGTATAACTTTAGCTGCATATGCTGCTCAGCACTTAATCAACCGGAGTTCTCTATGTTACAGACCATGCCAGCAGGAAACCTGAACAAAGAAGTTGCTGCCTATTTCAGTCGCGCAGCAATGCCGTCACAGCAGGAAACGCTCGGTGCCATTGTTGTTGAGGTGCTAAGCTCAGGCCGGATGCTCAGCCGTAAGTCCATCTGCCTTCGTCTTATCGCACGTCTGGAAAAAGCCTCTTCGCCGGATGAAGAGCAGCATCTGCAGGAACTGGTAAGCCTTTTATTTTCTGAGTAGACTACCTGAAGCAGGGCTTAAAACCCTTAAGCTGTACAGGTACAACTGGAATGAGAGAGCATTGGCAGTAATGAAAAGTAACAGTAACAAAACGCCCGGTGAGATGCTCATAGGCCAGGCCGCACTGGCTCTTCTTGATGAGAAGACGCCCGTTTCATGGATTGGAATCCTGGCGAAACTCGAAGCCCGGCTTGCTGACGAACAGGACGAATCCAGAGCTGGTGTACTGAAAGCGGCTATACAGGACGTCAGGTCAGAGATGAAGCGGCGCAGTTCGGACGCTGATAATAACGAAGAAAGTCAGGTCGTGACTCTGCACGAAGACAAGGACAGGCTGACCCGCCACTGATAAAAAGACTATGCTTTTGTAAGCAGGTAAAAACTGGCAGTTCTGTTAAAACGGCAGCGATAAGGTTATAAATTTCAGATGCAACAGATACTCAACTCAGACGGACCCGAACTGATTCACGTTCTAGAGAATATTGATGATATTTATGAAGAGGAGAAAAGAATCTTTTCTGCTGCAGTCAGGACCCTGCTTACCGGAACAGGCAGCGTGACAAGCAGAGAGGTTCTTTTCTATCTTATCGGCGAAATGGAAGCCACCACGGAGGTCGTCAGGCTTGATGTGCTGCGGACATGTCTCGAAATTCTGATGGGCCTGAAAAATCCTGCACGGGCTGTGTGACTCAGTGCATTTTCTTCATCAGGTACTGAATCAGTTCCAGGCAGTCAGGACGGGTATCATCATCCCCGGCGTGTTCACTAAGGTGGTATAAAGCCTGAATAAGGCGTTGAGGAGTGACAATATCACCTGCTGAAAGCAGTCCGGTTGCTACCTTCCCTATCAGGGCGCGAACCTCTTCTGAAAAATCGTGCGCATTGTTTTTCAATCCGCCTCCATCTCATGTATAAAAATCCAGTATATCATCATCCGGCATGACAATCTGAGCAATGGCTGCTGTCAGAACGACTTTCCTCACGCACGTCAGAGACTCCCGGGTACTCCCTGTCGTCCGCCTGTAACCCAAAGCTCTTAAATCAGCAGGCCACTGAATAGAAGGTCCGGGCATTATCGGCCCGTCCGGTATGGGCCTGTGCGACGACAAAAGATACAGCGAACCGGCATCAACGGACGCTTTTCATCAGCATTGCAGACTTACTCATCGCCCGATTAAGGATTATTTACCCGTGCGTCATTTCTCATGGCAACTACAGTCAGTAATGAGGTTATCAACAACGTGCTAATGGAGGATGTACCGTGTTAATTCAAGACGACGAGAAAGGCCACGTCATTATTGGCGAAGCGGCACTGCACCTGGCGCTGGCTGAAAAGGAGATAAATGTTATCTCTCTCATCGCAGAACTGGGTCATATGGCTGCAAACGTATCCTGTGATAAAAGGCTTGGCGACATATTTGAGGCCAGAAGCTGGCTGAAGAAATACGTCAATCCCGGAATTGCAGAGCAGCCCATGCCGTACCTGCAGACACTTGCAGGTCTGAACGAAGAAAAGCATTAACGCCATAGGACGTAGTCCGGCTCCGGCCGGAAGACGACAGCACCAGATGACCTCATCGGTTGCGTGAAAGCGTATACCGGCCGGAGAAACCGTCATGGACGACACCTCCGCACCGCTTCAGAAGTTGTACAGAAGTTATGCACTAATTCTGTGGATAAAAATCTAAGCTCTAAAGCAGAAAGCTCTGGCTGATATGCCCGTATCCCGGAATACAGCCTGCTGATTTAACTACCTCGCCTCAGTCTCCTGTCACGGGCAGTCTGCTCAGAATTTTTAAGCGCCTCAGTTTCACAAAAACTCTGGTGAGGTATGATGTTTTTTTCACACAGAGAATAACATCATGGCCAGAGCCACTCCGCCCTGTATCCCCGAATCTCCGGCCTGCCTTGCCGCACACCTGCGGGAAATTGCAGACATGCTGGAATCGCGAAGTCCTTTCATCCGAAGCATAGAGCGTTATTACGCATCAGGTGAGGCCGGCGAGCAGCTGTCTGTCATCCATATTGAAATGCTGACGGAGCAGGATTAGGGGGCTTCACTAATCGCCTGACACTTCAGCACTGCAGGCTCCGGACATGCATCCTTATTTTAAAAAATTCTTCAGTAATAACTTTACGATGATTGCCTGCAATTCACTCATAGCACACCTTAGCTTGCCGCCAGTCCGCTTTGTGCCAGAAGCGGAAGTTGACCATGTAGCTTGAATGCAAACCATAAATGACAAGACTCTTGTGCTTGCATCTAAGAGCTGTATATTTAAACACCACTTTAATTTATAAGGACATTTTTAATGAATGGCATCTTTGAAGGGATAAATTTAGAGGTCTGCGAAAATCCTAACCCTGAGCGATTGATTCCGATTGAAGAAGGTCTTAACGATTTCAATGATTTAATGACGGGAATAAGTGATCGTCTGCCATTATCTGTGTTAATAAAATCAAAGACAAACGGTGAGATACTGGGAGGGATGCAGGGGCGTTCTTCGTTAGGTCTACTTTTTATAGATCTCTTCTATCTTCCACCGGAATTGCGGAGTAAAGGGATTGGTACAGAAATCCTTTTACACTTCGAGGAGGAAGGAAGAAGAAGCTGCACTGCTGCATTTTTATACACAATTAGCTTTCAGGCCCCTGAATTCTACAAAAAGCACGGTTGGGAAGAATTCGGACGTATTGACTGCAAACCCGAAGGAACAAGCCGTATCTTTATGAAAAAGTCTTTATAAAAAGTGTGCTATTCGCTCATAACTGACATTCCAGAGCACAGGTCCGCTATGTGCCAGAAGCGCACATCTCACATCTCCACCTGCGCATATGCTCCGCTGCTGCCTACTTCAAGAAAATTAAGCTAAGTAAAATTCACATGGGTGACATTTTAGTTACTCATAATGATTTACTCGAAATAATGAATACATTTTAAACGGAGCCTTGAGTGCGTCTTTTTCATTTCAGCGATAGTCCTGATATCACTACATTCAAACCTCGTCCAATAAGGGTTCATGTCGACAGGCCTGCTGGACAGGAGTGGCTAAATGGGGCACTGATTTGGGCTACGGATGAAGCGCACGAATTACTTTATCTTTTCCCTCGGGAGTGCCCGCGCATCGTGTTTTGGCCACTACCTGGTACAAACAGAGCAGACATTGAACAATGGATGGGAGTCCACTCACATGCTAATGCCATTGCCTGCATCGAACATGCATGGCTATCACGCTTTCAAAGTGGAAAAGTTTACAGATATGAATTGCCTGTAGATCACTTTGAGCCAACGGGAGAGGTCGGCATGTGGGTATCCCGGACAAACGTTATCCCAACTGGCTTGAAGATATTTTCAAACCTGGATGCTGAACTTGTATCAAGAAATATAACACTGCGTGTAATGGAAAGACTCACGCCACTCAAAAGTATATGGCTAACATCGCTTCACGCTAGCGGCATTAGACTGAGAAACGCACAAGACTGGGGAAAACCAGGTTGGACGCATTCGAAACCGGGCCGCCAGGTTATCGTATAAATTCATAATTGATAAGTTTTGCTCTGGGGCAAACCTCACTAATGTCCGCTTCTCGCTCAAAGCAGACCTTGACTTTCCCTGCCCCTCGAAAATAGCCTTCTAAATCCTGATCTCCACTTGCAAGCTAAGAGGGTATCTTATTTCATTCTGTCCACAGTGCGGGTGCATAGCCTGGCGATAACCCTGTGGACAAAAGCGCAGCGGCGGCGGTCTCCGCGCACAGACA
>NZ_JACVVI010000039.1:0-2272 GCF_016658625.1 Pantoea sp. S62
CCCGCTGGCCCGGAACGGGCCCGGGCAGAGACGGCGTGCCGGCTCTGTGCGAAGCATGACAGCCGCCCGGACGCCCGGGGAGACAGCATTTCAGTACGCGGGACAGGGCATTGCGGAACGCCGGAAAGAAACATAACGATGGGGACGATTCAGACATTACAACGCCTGCTCAGCGCCTGACTGCATCCGGACAGCGCTGAAAGCGGGGGTGATAACAGAATAAATTCTCAGAATCATGCCAGGAAATGACAACTGCGAATGCGGTCGCGATGGAGGCAGGACGGTGCGTCAGCACCGTCTTTTATCCGGGGCCGGACGGCCCCGCGGGGTTATGCTGTGCGGCCCCTGCTCACGTGTCCGCTTCGCAGCCGTAATGCTGTGCAGCCGAAACCAGCAGCTCGCAGAACGGCATGCCTGTTCCGCCACACAGGTGCATCAGGTCAGCCAGCAGATCCACCACGGCGGTGGCGGCCGGTTCCCCATCCGCATCGAGGCCGGTGCAGCGGGCAAAGGTGACGAGCGCGGCGGCGGCGGCGCCTGCCCGGCCAGCGTTATCTGCTTCAGACGGCATCCCGTCTGCGTTCTGGTGCGCCAGGCAGGCGAGGTCAGCAAACGTCATGGTGTCGTCAGCCATCAGGGAAGTCGTGGTGTTCTGCATAATGTATTCCTCTCAGTCAGGGTGATCAGGGCCGGTCTGACCGGCCCTGCGGCATCAGATAGTGGCCCGGCGATTCCAGGTGGCCTTCCAGTCGATATAGTTTCCCTCGCGCAGCGGCGTCAGCTTCACCAGGTTTTCCGCCAGCCCGTTCATGATGAGGATGCGCTCTACCGCCTCAAACCAGCCCTCCCCGATGCCGACCGGAAACCACAGGTTCGAATTGTCACCGCTGAGCAGCGGATGATCGCAGAAGTGGACGCCCCGGCCCTGCGGCGTTTCACTTCCCGTCACGATGCCGGAGGCGCGCACCGTTTCGGTCAGGGCACTGCGGGCCAGCCGTTCAGCGATATCAGACCAGCACCATTCTCCGTCCGGCACCGGCAGCTCAGCATGACGCAGCGACTGACCGCCCGCCCGCGCGGCAAGCCGGGCGATATCGGCCACCCCGGCCTCTGCGGACGCGCCGTCCGCCTCGCAGATGTAGTGCCCGTTGTGCCAGAAGGATTCGGCTCCGTTGTCGAGGCGGATCAGGCAGTACCGCCCCAGCGCGCGGGCGATATCCTCATGCGTCACCGGTGACGCCGCACCGGCCGGATGCTGCTGCACGATCATGCTGCTCATGGCTGCACCTCCAGCTGGCTCTTAACGGTGGTCATGAACTGCTGCCACAGCGAAAACGGCATGGCGGGTACGTGTGCCAGCCGTCCGCTGCGCAGGGCGTTTACAAACGCGGTGGCATGTGCGACGATTTGTGCGTCAAAAATCATAATTGCTTCCTCGTGATGCTGGTTTTGATGAGGCCGCCAGCTCGAACTGGCGACCGTGAAAAGAGCAGGCTCCGGCCTGCTTTTTTTACGCCTGCGGTTTGTCCTGCGCACCTCCTGCCTGTTGTGCGACGTCAGCGGCAAGGCGGTCTGCCAGCAGGCTGCTTGCCCTGCCCCACGCCACCTCTCCCGCCGTGCCGAAGCGGTCGTGTACGATGTGGCTCGCCGCTATCCACGCGCGGAATGAGGGCAGCGGCAGCGCGCCGTCCCGTACCGTTTCTGCCAGCTGCTGCGCCATGTCGTGCAGGGTGAACCACAGGAATTCATGCTGCTCACGTTCGCTCAACCGGCTCTGCGCCAGCGCCGTCAGTGCCTTCAGGCTGTCCGCCAGCTGCGGCGCTAATCCGCTGATCCCGGCGTCTGCTGCGTTCTGTGTTTTCATTCCGCTCCCTCCCCCGCTCACGCAATATCCGCCAGGTGCATTCCCCGGCCCGCTTTCAGCAGCGTTTCCAGCTCGCGGCAGGCCAGCCGCCAGGCCTCTTCACCGGCGCCGTCGCACTGGTCACGTACCAGCGGACCGGCGGCAAGCCACGCCAGCCAGGCCGTCAGGGGCATCCGCGGGCGGTAGCATGACCAGTCGGTTACGGCGTTGCAGACCTGCTCAGCCAGGCTTAGCAGGCCGCCGTAAAGCAGTTCTGCGCGGTCATCCAGCGTCATGCGCTCCGTGCGCAGCCCGGCCAGAAAAGCCAGGTCTGCCGCCAGCGCCGGACTCACGCCCGCGAGGGTGTGGCCGTTAACCCATGTTTTGGGAGATTCTGGCGTGGCGGTGTTGACGTTGACGTTCTGTGTG